>JAADGR010000307.1 GCA_013152225.1 Calditrichota bacterium | reverse complement strand
CAATTCTTTATGCTATTGAAAACGGAGCGCAAATCATTAACATGAGCTGGGGGGATGTGTTCGTTTCGCGCGTCATTGATGATGTGATCCGTTATGCCGCATCCAAAGGGATTGTTCTCGTCGCTTCTGCCGGGAATTCTTCCACAGATCAGATTCATTACCCATCCGGCTTTGAGGGTACAATTTCCGTCGGCGCTACAGATGAAAAAGATAATCTGGCCGGCTTTTCCAACTATGGCCCGTCCGTGGATTTGGTTGCTCCCGGCGTCAATATTTTGAGCACAGCGCTCAAAGGGGCTTACAGTCTGGTAAACGGCACCTCATTTTCCGCACCTTACGTTTCAGGGACTGCGGCATTGTTACTTTCCGGGGATAGCGATGCGACGCCGGATGCCGTTCGCGGTATTTTGCTCGACTCTGCAGATGATCTTGGCGCAGCGGGCCGGGATAATTTTTATGGCGCCGGTCGTTTGAATGCCGCCAAAGCGCTGTCCCGCCCGTTTTACTCGATCGTTGAAATCGCTTCGCCCCATTTGGACGAGGGCCTGAGCACCGCACCCGTGGAAATCCGCGGTTCGGCCTGGAGTCCGACTCTGGCCGACTATTTTCTGGCATTTGGAAAAGGAGATAATCCCGACAAATGGATTGATATTTCCGGCCCCCGCAAAACGCGCGTTATCGATGGTCTTCTTGCAACGTGGAAAAATCTGCCCGATGAGGATGGAGCCTATACGATCAGGTTGCTGCTGGAAAATCGGGACGGTACAACGGATCAGGATTTTACGCGCATTTTTGTGGACAATACACCTCCGGTTATCTCGAATGTTCAATTCCTGCCAATGATCGACGGTGATCATCATTCCGTTTTGATTCAGTTTCATACGGACGATCTGTGCGAGGGTTCGGTGTTTTATCGTCCCCTCGGCTCGCCGGAACCTTTTCGCGAAGCGCCCATGAGTTTTCGTACTCGTGAACTGCGTTATAATTTGTCCCAGGAAGAAATCAGCGGCAACCTGGAAATTAAACTCATGGCGCGAAACGGAGCCGGACTGGTTACAGAGGATGATAACGCAGGACAATTTTATCAGATCGATCTAAGCGCCCCGCCCATAGATGTGGTTCGATTCAGCCCGACCGACCGGACGATCCCCGACGGACGTCTCTTGCATAGTATAAGCGATTTTAATAACAACGGTTTTCCTGAGATCATTACCGGCAGTTATCAGAACGGTGCTGTCGGTTTGATCAAAATGTTTGAATTCAGGAATTCGAAGATGAGTGAGGTCTTTGCCTCGGATGCTCAACTCATCCCGCGGGATATTGGCGATGCAGACAATGACGGCAAAGGGGAATTGTTGTGCGGTCTGGGCTTTTCAAGTTACCTGTACGAAAGTCCGGCTCCCGGTCGGTTTCCAACCGTCAAAGCTGTTACCTGGCAAGGGGACGGCAGCACCCAGTATTGGGCCAGCCGCATCGCCGATCTGGACGGCGATGGCCGCGGCGAGGTCATCCTTCGCGTCGTCAAACAGGAAAACGGCAAGAGCGTTGATCAATTTGAGGTTTGGGAAAAAAGCGGGGACAACCGTTTCGATTTTGTCGCCGCATTGCCGAATCCGACTAGCGGCGATAATCAGAACGGTGTGCCCCATTGTGAAATCGGTGATTTTGATCATGACGGCCGGCAGGAGGTTCTTCTCGGCGACAGTGACGGTGATCTCTACATTTATGAAAATAGCGGGGACAACACTTTCACCAACACCTGGCAGGACAGTCTGCCTCTTCTTGACAGCATCGATTATCTGAGCGCCGGTGATTTTGACGGCGACGGCGTTCCCGAATTCATCGCCGGTTGTCATTCTGATCCTAATTTGAATACGGAACACGATTACGATGCCCGGCACTGGACCTACCGAATTTATGACAGCATTGGTGACAACAGCTATGAGCAGGTTGCGGAATGGAATTTTTTCGGTTTTGAATCACCAAAAGATTTCGACAGCGGTGTCTCTTCCGCAGATATTGACGGCGATGGAAGGGATGAAATTTTTGTTTGCGTTTTCCCGGATTTCTATGTCATCGAGAATAATGATCAACGCTATGAGATCACATATCACCATTTTCCGGTAAAGAGTAATGGCGCTGTGGTACTTGACTCTGACGGAGATGGGAAAAAGGAATTCTGGGCAGGCCAGGATGATGTGCTTCGCTCTTTCGAGATGATGGGCGCAGCCTCGGGGCCGGCAACGCCTGTGGGAATAACAGCGCGGCCCATGGATGAACATCATGTCCGGTTAACCTGGCGTGAGGTGACTGGTGCGGATACGTACAATGTTTATCGAGGCGTTGCAAAAACAAATTTGAAATTCTACGCCTCGTCTGAGCTACCGTTTTTTAATGATGATACTGTTTCTGCTGGTATGCTTTACTGGTACGCAATTGAAGCAATTGACTGGGAAAGTGTGCCGCAAACGAGCCGGAAATCGAGGATTGTTTCCGCCCGTCCCGGGGCGCAGGCCCGGCTGGTCAAAGCTGCCATGGAAACTGAAAAGAGTTGTCGCTTGTGGTTCAGCAAGGCGATGGACGGGAATGCGAAAAATGCATCCAACTATTCACTCGACCATGACGTCGGTCATCCGGCTTCAGCGGCTTTGGATGCTTCCGGTATGCAGGTTGTTTTGTTTTTTGATAAAGCCTTTCCAAACGAAGGAACCTACACAGTACGCTGCCGGAATCTGACTGATATTGACGACGTGCCGCAGGACACGACACGAAACACGGCTGATTTTAATGTCCGCTTTCCGCAGAGAGCGCCTTATCTCGTCGACGGCCGGCTCATCGGCGCGAAACAAATTGAATTGATTTTCAGTGAGCCGATGGAGGCAGCGGGCATCGAAAATGTTTCAAATTATGATCTGGGCAAATTTATCACAGTTAAATCTTCAGCCCTTGAAACACAGGCGCATGAAAAGGCATTGCTGCACCTGGAAACGAATCAGGCCTTTGGAGCTTTGGGGGTGGCTTATCCCATTCGCGTTCATAATTTAAAAAACGCTCGCGGTATCTCCATAAAACCGGGCCGCGGCGACTTTTTGCAACTCATCTTTTCAAAGAATAATCTTGATCATGTTTACACCTACCCCAATCCTTATCGCCCGGGACTGGGCGTCGATGTTGTCACTTTTGCTAATTTAACACAACATGCTGAAATTCAAATTATGACGACCCGGGGAATTAAAGTGCGAACGCTGGAGGAGACAAACGGTGATGGCGGCGTGGAGTGGGATCTGCGCAACAAAAACGGCGATCCGGTTGCATCGGGGATTTATATTTTTCGTGTTATTTCAAAAGATCAGATAAAGATGGGAAAATTGGCGATTATGAGATGAGCAGGACGTATTTCTCTGTGCTTTGTCGGATGCTCCGCGTCCCGTGACGCAGAGCGTCATCGAGGCATTCCGCTGTAGAACGACGGAACGAGGTTCATGTCTAATGCATAACCAATTCCGATATTCGAACATCTTCCAAACCGATTTTGTCGCTCGTTACATTCAGAAATCGATTTAAGGGAGAGCAAGATATTAACTTCTTTATCTTATCCTGAATGTTTTTTGGAGCAAGGGATAATTCATCTAAATCTGATTCCGGTAATGATAATAACTTTGAGTATGCTAAAGCTGTAAATCCGAGCGCATTTTGAAATGTGCTGTCACAAAAAACAGTAATTTGTTCAGACAAGCTAATACCTGTGCGCTTGTCCGGCTCCCCCAGCGTGAACTGAACTTCTAAAATATCTCCTTCTTGATCATAAAATATTTTCATAGCTTATTTTGCCATTTCAGGATGAAACTCTATAATATGGTTCCAGCGCTCGTCTGTCAAGTATATAATATGACCATATTTATCAACGATTTCTTTTTTTGGCATGAGCGTGTCTCAAAAAAATATTTGTTTTGTTCCTTTTAGTAATTTAAAAGAAAGTGGTGAAAAATCAAGCTATAAAACCGAGTGTAAAAGTTTATCGAAATTATTTCTTGCCGAGGATTCATAAAATCCGTATTATTATTTTGATGGATAAGATAAACAAGAAATCTTTAATCGTCGGTCTCACCGGCATACCCGGCAGCGGTAAATCAGAGGTAGCAAGGATGTTGGCACAGCGCGGTGCAATCATTGTTGATGTTGATCTTGCCGGGAGATGGGCTGTTGAAGAAAATGAAAGCGTCCGGGAGCAGATTCGCCGGACTTTTGGCGACGCGGTTTTTATTGGCGATGAATTGGATCGCCGCAAACTCGGCGCTTTGATTTTTGCAGATAAAAATATGCGTGATGAACTAAACCGCATCGTTCATCCGGCTATGCTGCAACGGGTCGATGATTTGATCAACGAATCGAGCAAAACAGCCAATGCGCCATACATCGTCGTCGATGCTGCTCTTATTTTTGAGCTTGGCCTTGATAAAAAAGTTGACGTAACCGTGACGGTCAGTTCTCCCATCGAAACCTGCATCAAACGCGCCATGCAGCGGGACGGACTTGACCGGGAAGAGGTGATGCAAAGAATTAAATCACAACTGCCGCAGGAAGAAAAAGTAAAGCGCGCAGATTATGTATTGCGAAATGATGGTGATCGGGTGAATCTTGAAAAGGAGGTGGGGAAATTGCATGACTGGTTGCTTGAGTGGCCAAAGTGATATTTTCAAAATATCTCGCATGACAAATGCGTAAAAAGTCGAGAATCATGTCATCGCGAGGAGCGGAGCGAGAGTTTACCCCGAATTATCGGGGAAACGATCTCTAAAAAACAGCCCCTTAGCAGATATTCAGATTGCTTCGCTTCTTCGGAATTTAATTGGACTGTAAATGATAAAAGCCTCAGTCCAGTGGCCGGTACATGACGCTGAGCGTCATCCAGGTGTTTCGCCGCCGAGCGGCGGAACGAGATTTAAAGGTATTCATTTTGTTCGGTTTTGTGCTCCTTAAATATATCCTTTGGGGACTAGCATTCCATGACGTTCATCCAAAATAAACCGGCTCTCAAATTATTCATTCCATTAATGGCCGGAATTATTCTCGGGCACTATTTTATCATTCCGTCTCTTTTCCTTTTTTCAATTCTTATCCTGTCAACAATATTCACGTTTATAACTTTTGCAAAGCAATTTCGCCGTTTGTTTGCTCTGTGCGTCATCCTGTTTTTTGTTATCGCCGGTGCTTTGCTGCTGCAAGCAAGAGTGTCCTCATTCCCTCGGAATCACATTCGCCAATATGTCGATCTCCATGAACCCGTCGCTATTGAAGGCACAATCGACAGTCCTGTTGATGTGCGTGAAAAAGCAATAAAATTTGTTGTCAATGTGGATTCAATATGGGTGGATTATATACCGAGGCTCGCGTGCGGTAAGGCACTGATAACATTGTATGATCTTCATGCCAGCCTCAAATATGGCGATCATATCGTCGCAAAGGGCCGGCTAACAAGTCCTTCCGGGGAGAGAAATCCCGGGGAGTTTAACTATCGCAAATACCTGGCGGCAAAAAATATTTATGCTGTGATGAGCGTGAGTTCCGGACGCCGTTTTTGCCTGATCAGTCGTGGAAATGGCGCCTGGTTTTTACAGCATTTGGTTTATCCTGTTCGCTCTTTTATCATAAGGTTTGTCAATAAAAGTCTGAATGGACAAAGTGCCGCTCTTCTAAAAGGGCTTCTTGTCGGGGCGCGCGGAGATATTGATCCGAACCTGAAACAATCATTTGCCAATGTCGGCGTCATTCATGTCCTGGCGGTCTCCGGCCTGCATGTCGGATTTATTCTTGCCGGGTTGTTGTATCTTTTCCGGCTTTTGCGTATTAGAGAACCGTTTCGTACTCTCCTTGTTATTCTGGGATTGGTCTATTACGCTTACCTCACCGGCCTGCACGCTCCCGTGGTTCGGGCAACGATTATGGCATCGGTACTTTTGGTCGGGAATCTTTTGCAGCGCCCAAATGATGCGCTCAATTCAATTGCCGCTGCCGGATTGATTCTTCTCGTCTTGAATCCGCTCGATCTTTTTCAACCGGGATTTCAGCTTAGCTTTGCCGCTGTCATCGGTATTATTTTGATTTATAAAAATCTTCACACGGCTTTCCTGAAATACTTTACAAAATGGCAGGAACGGGAAAATCTGTTCCGGTCGTCCCTTGTCAGTCTGTTTTTTGTTTCTCTTGCCGCCCAGTTGGCAACCCTGCCCTTGACCGCATATTATTTTGGCAGAATTCCCATCATTTCTCTGTTGGCAAATTTGCTCATCGTTCCGCTTGTTGGGCTTATCGTCGCACTTGGATTTATATCCATTGCACTCGGCGCCGTTTGGGTGCCGCTGGGATTTATTTATGCAAATACGAACGGTCTTCTGCTTTCAATCCTGATCTGGCTGGTAAAAACGGCAGAGAAATTCAGGTTCTCGCATGTCACGATTTCCCGCCCCTCCCCCTGGCTTACCATTTTTTATCTTTTAGCCTTGACTCTTTTTCTTGCCTGGCGGAATGTGAAATCAAGGAAAACAGCTTTGTTGGCCCTTCTCTTTTTTGCAAATCTTTTTGTCTGGCAGCGTGTAAAAAGTAACACACATGTTTTGAAAGCTGTCTTTTTCGATGTCGGCCAGGGAGACTCGGCCTTTTTTCAATTTCCCGACGGAAAAACCCTGTTGGTCGATGCGGGTGAGCGAAGCGATACAAGGGATTACGGGGAACTGGTGATTGCCCCGTACCTGCGCCGGGAAGGCATTCACAAAATTACGAACATCATTGTTACGCACGCCCATGCAGACCACATTGGCGGTCTACCTTATTTGATTCAGCATTTCAAGGTCGGGCGAATCATCGAGAGCAGGGTGGATGCTGGTTTATATCTCAGCTACCTGGTTGACAGTCTTGCGGCGGTTCAAAACGACCTGATTATCCGCGCTGCTGCCGGGGATACAATTGGCGGCTACGAAAAAGCCTTGCTGCTGATTCTTCATCCCACACCGCCTTTTGTTGCCGGCGCGGAAAAGTATCCGCAAACTTTGAATGATGCGTCTGTGGTCGTTAAACTGGTCTATGGCCACATTTCATTTTTGCTGACCGGAGATGCAGAGCGCTCCTCCGAAATGGAGATGAGTCGTTTCGGTTCTCTTTTGAAATCCGATATTCTCAAAGTCGGTCATCATGGGAGCAGTACCTCCAGCAGTGCTTCTTTCCGACATCGTGTCCGCCCGAAATTTGCCGTTGTCTCTGTCGGGCCTTACAACCGTTTTGGGCTTCCTTCGAAAAGAATTTTACGCTCTTTTCTCAACGAGGGCGCTGTTGTCATACGAACGGATAAATCGGGAGCCGCAGTATTTGAAACCGATGGCAGCAAAATAAAGAGGATACGCTAGTCTCTGCCTGCAATAGTGTATTGCATCAAAGCGATTGATTTAGTATATTTTTTATATAGCTATCGACAATCAAAAAGTCTTATTCGGAAACGCGATGCCGATTCTCCTTGGTGATAATAAAATTCTTTCTGCCGTTAATATTGAATCTTTTTGGCGGATAATGAAGGCCGAGTCCGTTAGCAGCGGCAAACAGGCCTGGTTCAGTATCTTATCGCGGCATTATGCTAAAAATCAGGAATTGGTTTCTCTGTTTCTTAATGCTGCGAAACGCAGCGCGCTCCTCAGTCACCCCCGAATTCTCAAAACCATACGATATGGAGAGGAAAATGATACATCATACATCCTGATGAAAGCATTTTCCGGCGTTCCTCTCACGCGTCTTTTAGGAAAAGATAAACAGTTTCTTGAAGACGAAGCGGTAAAAATTGTCCTTCAGGTTTGCCAGGCGCTTCAATATGCAAATTTAACCGGTGTAATGCATGGTGCTCTGACCCCGGAATCTATTTATATTGATAAGGAAAAAGATGTTGCTCTCATAAACTTTGGAACGGGTGAGTTTATAGATTATGCACTGTTTGAATTAAAAGATACCAAGGCCCTGGGATATGCATCTTATTTTTCGCCGCAGCGAATTCATAGCAAATCCGTGGCCGAATCAGGAAATGACCTTTATTCTCTCGGTGTGATTTTTTATTATATGTTAAGCGGAGAACTTCCTTTTTCCGGAACCACTTTGGATGAAATTTGTGCCGATAAGGAGGGGTTGGTTCCTTCCCCAAGAAGTTTGAATACAAGAATCTCGCCCAAAGTTGAAAATATCATTATGCGAATGATTGACCCGAATCCTGTAAAGAGATTCCATAGCATGAGTCAGTTTATTCGTGAATTAGCACCGGAATCTGTTGCTGAAGAAACCTTGCCCCAGGATATTGAACCGGGGCATGCAGGTATTCATGGTGTATTGGGGAGATTGATTGATCGGCTCCCCGTATTTTCCCATGTTTTTTCTCCTACCCTGGTGGGCAGTAAACGACGCGTCGCTTATTTTTTGCTTACTCTTTCGCTTGTTCTCATCGCTATTATTTCCGTATTTTTGATTTCCGAAATCGGAAGGCAAAAGCATACCGAAAAAGCTTTGCTCGGCAATTATGCAACAGAGGCTAAAGTGCCGGACACGTCAGGATTGAGTTCAGGCAATGAGGAACAAGGCCGGGCGGATTCGACGGCTCTCTCGCCTGCCGGGCTGACTTTAAATGATTCTGTAAAGGGACAGCAATCTGCTCCTGAAGCGGTTGTGGGGAACAAACCATCCGCGGGAACCAGTTCGGGAAGAAGCAATGAGTCACAAATTTTAAAGACATCGTCGACGAGTGCGCTGAACAGCACCGCAACCCGGTATTCTTTGGTGATAACGACCATGGCTCATTCCTTGCCTGTGCAAGCGCAAGTGTACATTGATAAAAAGCTGAAAGGCAGTACCGCATCAGACGGTACGATGATTATTCACGAGATGGCCGCCGGCAGTTTTTTTCACCTTCGGGTGGAAAAGAAAGGATATAAAACTTGGGCGAGGCGTGTACGCATTCAATCCAAAGAGCCGAACTTTGTTAATATCACATTGGAAGCCCGGAAAGCTTCATTACGTCGAATCACTATTGCAAAAGTTGATTTTGCCGACCGTGTGATGATCGATGGAAGACTGCCTGCGTTGGATTTGCCGTGCAATGTTGATTTGGCTTTGGGGCCGCATCGACTCAGATTTGTCGATTCAAAAAGCAGTTTTTTCTGGGAAAAAACAATTATCCTGAACCCAAATTCCAATAAAGTGATTCGTGTCGATTCCGCTGAACTGGGCGCAGGTGTTTTATCTGTGGTTTTATCCAATGCGCTTCGCTATGGGTACGCTTTTGTTGTTGTTGATAATAATGAGGCGAATAAAAAGACGACGCCTTTTCGCATACCGTTGCGAGCCGGCCGGCATCGGCTCAGGATTTTGCGGGACGGCTATCGTGCTTCACCCCGGGATACAGTTGTTGTCGTATTTCCGCATGAGGAAACAAGCATCAACTGTAGAATCTGGCTGGAATAGACGGGAAATTGTTTTAAGCTGAAACATTTGTATTACGAAAATTTAATTAACCGAGTATTACTCCCTCATAATCTTTTCAGGCAACAATTCGCGACTCCTTGTCAGGCAGAGTTTCAAGTTTTTGAACAGACATGCAAATTTTTCGGGCATTACAGTTAAAAACGGAGTAATGTCGCCCACTTGGATCGCAATGTTCTTCAAGTTTTTTTTGGAATTAGAGTCGATTTGTATTTTAGGTGTATTATTTGCAACATGGCAAAAATTATACAATACCGGTTTATTTTTTGTCTAGCCATTATGTTGAGGCCCGAGTTTTTTACGTAAAAAAACGGTAACGTGATTTGAGCACATTGATACGATTGAATTATATTTTTATTTTATTGATCCTGGTGCCGACTCTTCTCATGTCCCAGGATGTCGTTCCTGCATTGGAAGTGAGTTCAACTTTTCCCCAGGCGAATGAGAGACGTGCGCCCCTTAATACAAAGATTTCCGCAACCTTTAACAAAGCGATCGACCCGGCCACCCTTGACACTTTGTCTTTTGTCGTTTTTGGTGAAAAAAGCGGCAAAATTCGTGGTATTATCGGTTATGATAATGCTACGAGAACCGCAACCTTCCAACCCGCCAATAATCTTTTCACCGGGGATAGAATAATTGTTGTTTTAACCTCCGGCATTGCAAGTACTGACGGTGAAAGTCTGACCAATGGCTTTATGTGGACTTTTGACGCTGAAGCTATGCAGGGGGTGAGGGAATTCAGCACCGAGGTGACGTCCTTAGACATGGAACTGGTTGCTGCTGCCTCTGCCGATTTTGATGGCGACGGAACGTCGGACCTGGTCATCTCCGGCGTACGCGACGGACAATATGTCCTGCAAATCATGTATTATCGCGACGGTGCACTTCAGGCTGGTGACCTGGTGAATATGATTTATGAAGCTCGCCCGATCGTTGTCGGCGACCTCAATAATGACGGGGTGCCGGATATACTTGCGGTGCATCGCAATAATTTTAGTTTTACAACCTATTTTGTTTCTTCGACCGGAGAAATCCAGCCCGGCACCATCTACATTTTCGGTCAGCCGAATGTGGAACCGCGTTCTGCTGCAATTACTGATTTGAATAATGATGGTTTTCTCGATATTGTGATTATCAATAGACTTTATAGTCGGAATTACACGAAAACAATATTACTCTATTTGAATGATGGCACCGGCCATTTCGCAAGTGGAGGAACGGAGTCGGATTGGTTCTGGTCGAATAGAAACGCCGAAGTTGTTTTCGCCAAAGATTTTAATTTTGACGGACATGTGGATATCGGAGCGACAAACCAGGGAACAAGCGGTGGTCTTTCTTTTTTCATGAATCCAGGTGATGGATTGAGTTTTTCAGATAATCCTGATCCTCGCTATTCTTTTGCAAGTGACCCTGAAAGTGCCTTTACTGTTGATATAACCGGAGATGGACAGCCGGATGTTGTGGTGCCGGATTTGACCACCGACTCGATCATTCCTTTTTTTCACAATGGAGTGAGTCACGGCATTCCCGAATTCCTGCAACAGGCATCCTACCCGACGATAACCGACCCCGACTGGCTCGATTATGGCGATCTGGATGCTGACGGCGATTTCGATTTTGCTGCCATCGGTAGTGACCAGGCTCAGTTGAATGTATTTTACAACGATGGCCTGGGAGATTTTACGGATAACGTACTGACAGATATTACGCCTACGCCCAAAATGGTTACTATTTCTGATATTAATGGCGACAAGGCGCTTGATCTGGCCATAATTGACCGCTCCGGTGAACTTACCTTGATGATCAATAACGTTGCCGGAAACTCGATTCCCGATCCGCCGGTGCCGCTCAGTCCGCAAGATGACGCCTTTGTTGGTTCAAAAACAGTGAATCTTTCGTGGACGGTCCCGCAGGATGCCGACGGTGATGCTTTGCATTTTATTGTAACGATAACATCCGGCAATCAGGAAAAATGGATTTACGACTCGCGCATCAACCCTGAATTGTTTGAACCCTACCCACCGGTCTCGCAAGATGTCAAATCCGTGCACTTGAATGTGACCCTGCCCAGAGATGAATTGTATTCCTGGTATGTGGAAGCTTTTGACGGTGTTGGTTACAGTCTTCC
>JAADGR010000380.1 GCA_013152225.1 Calditrichota bacterium | reverse complement strand
TAGCAGGGATCATAATCGCCGCGGGAACCGCCCATCATGGATGTAATCAAAATGTCCAGATTACCATCTCCGTCAAAATCAGCAATCGCATTTCCCTGGGCACCGTGTTCATAAAGGCAGGTTCTTCTGGTGAGCGAAAATCCCTCCGGGCTATTCCAGTAAATGAAAGAAGGGACTTCGTAAGAATAATACTCCTGAAAATTACAGATCAATAAATCGACCCAGCCATCGTGATTTAAATCCGCTGCATTGGCGCCCCAGGCACCAATCGTCTGAAGCGATTTTCGGTTCTCTTTCAAAAAGCCTTCTCTGGAACCGTAATACAAATAGGAATCAATCAGGCGATTGGCAAGACGGGGGTTCCCGGTCAAAGAAAATTGGTGATTGGTGAAGAATACATCGGCAAAGCCATCTTTGTTGAAATCTTCAATGACAATGTCCTTCGGTGTATGGGTTTCAAACGCAATGCGATTTTCCGCTTGAAATCCACCGCCCCCGTCGTTCAAATAGGCAAAAGAAACATCTCCTTTGCCGTTGGCAAAAATGATGTCCTGGAAGCCATCATTATTGACATCTCCCACTTCAGTGGCTTGAGCAGCCAGAGTTGGGAGTTTTGTCAGCTTGCTTTCCGAAAAACCTGTTTTGCTCCCGTAGTAAACAAAGGATTCTTCCCCACCACTGTTTGCAAATATCAAATCGAGCCAGTTATCCCCATTCAAATCAGCCACCGCGACGTCAGTTGCCCCTTTGGTCATGATATTTGTATAATTGTCGCGGCTGAAACCCTGTTCACTTCCCCAATAGATTCTCGACGGAGAATATCCCGATTTATTTTTATCCCGATATTCCCAATAACCACCAGAAAATGCAAAGACAATATCTTTATACCCATCATTATTGAAATCGCCAATAGCTGGTTTTTGGGCATTGGAGCCAGGCAATGGAGTGCGACTTTTAAAGGGATAAAATGCCCATTCTCCCGGAGCGGGTTGATAGTTTTTCTCAAGCCCGCCGTAATAAACATAAGAATCCATTTTTGTCCAGGTGCCGTTGGAATAATTCGCTACTACTAGATCCATCTTTCCGTCATCGTTCAAATCTCCGGGAGCAACCCACATGGGTCCATTTGCAGGGACGTAGCTGTGATTTTTTATGCTGTAATCCTTGCCGTTGCCCCAATAAATGGACATGTCCAGCATTTCTCTATCAACGGATGAGAATTGGCACAGAGAATATCAATATTACCGTCACCATTCACATCCCAGCGATTGACCGTCTGAATTCTGCCGTTGTGGGAAACATACATGTTGGCGCCAGCGTCATCGAAAGTGCCGTCGATGAAATCTCGAAAAGTTGATTCTCGCCAGGTTTCTTGCGCAAAGCTAATTTTTAGTATTAGCAATGCAAACATGACTAATAAACTTAATGCTTTTTTAAATTTTATCATTTTTTATATCGTTTCTCTTGATGAATTACTGTTTATTCACTGACTTAATAAAGATTTTATAAAAGTAAGATGACATAATTTTAGCTTGACAAAGATAATCTAATTTTATATATTTAATTATGGCTCAGTACGTAAATGATAAATTTGGAAATCAAATTTATATAACCAAGGAACGCTGGGAACACATTCATAAAAGACACCCAGAAACAATCGGATTTGACAAACAAATAATCAAGACAGTTCGGACAGGCAATCGAACACAATTACTATTAGCGCCAGATGTATTTAAGTACAAAAAATCTTTTGATAAATTGCCAGAGTCTCATTCACAAATTGTAGTAGTTGTAAAATTTACTCATCAATTGCATGAAGATCAAAAAACAACTGAGAATAATTTTATTATTACAGCATACATGAAATAAGGTATTAATTATGAAAAATCAAATTAGCATCGATTACTTTCCTGAAGGTGATATGTTATCAATAACTTTTGGTGAATCAAACCGCAAAGGCAATGGTTTTGAATTGAATGAATATATCTACCTTCGACTTGAAAAAAAAACCTATCAACCATTGGGCTTAACTTTTTTAATTTATTCAAAATTAATTAAATTAGGTGAAGTTCCCTTATCTTTCTGGAACGATTTTCCTAAAGATGTTCAAAAAAAGTTGCTAAAAGTTTTACAAAGCTATCCAGTTAACTTATTTTTAAGTTTGAAAAAAGAAACCATTAATATTCTTCCAATAAGTTCGTTCCCTGATACTTCAATTAAAAAATTAATAGCCGCTTAATTCTCAAAATTTACTAACAATGACCAACTATATTCATTTAAACTTCAACACCACCGCCGTCAAATACGGCGTTGCGCCGCCATTAGGCGTTATCAGACGCGCTCTATATTGAATAAACTTCCCCTGTAAATTTTTGATTTTCGAACCGCTTTTAGCGAACCAGCTACCTTTGCCTTTGCTTCCATACCATTCTGCTGATCCCAGGCTAACTTTGTCATCAGCCACTCGAACCTGAAATTTTACCGCCGTATTATGTGGCGTTTCTGCTTTCCAGGAGATGGAAACCGGTTTTTTACCAACAGGGATTTCATGGACTGATGAAACATAATCTTCATAAAGTCCCCGATCGTAACTATTGCCCACATCCCGCAGATTAAGTCCGCTGGGTCCGACAGTCTGGACTTCCCAGCGCCGTTGCGGAGAAAATCCATCCGCACCGCCCCAGTAAAGCATGGATTGGGTGATGTGCCGATGGGGGATGGGTTTATCATAAGAACCGGCGCGGCGGTGATTGGCAACCAAAATATCAATCCAGCCATCGCCATCGTAATCCGCAGTTTCTGCTCCCGATGCCCCATAAGTAGGAAGTTCAGTGACTGGTTTCCGATCGAAGCCATCAGGACTGCCCCAATGAATCAGTGATGGCCGGTTACCTTTGAAATCTGTACCATAGCTCGTCAGAAAAATATCGAGCCAGCCATCTTGATTGAAATCGGCAATGCTGTTATCGTAGGGAGCGTAAGACATGATTTCAATCCTGTTTTGGTTGGAAAAACCGTCCGGTGAACCGTAGTAAATAAAAGAGCGGTTGGTTTCCCTGTAA
>JAADGR010000306.1 GCA_013152225.1 Calditrichota bacterium | reverse complement strand
GATGATCCGCGCAACCCTGCAGTTATTGCAGATAATGTCGGAGATAACGTTGGCGACACGGCAGGAATGGGTGCTGATTTATTTGAATCGTATGTTACTTCTCTCATTGGTGTTTTAACTATTGGCGCCATCATTATTAAAAGTCCCATAGGCGCTGCAATACCCTTTGCTGTTTGTGGATTCGGAATTCTGGCAACCATCATTGGCATTTACATGGTCCGCCCCGGAAAAGCGACACAAGGGGATTATGCTTCGCAAACAAAAAGCGCTCGTCATGCCCTGAACAAAGGTGTTTTTACATCGGTTATCCTGGCAGCACTTTTTACGCTCGGCATCATGCTTTTTGTTAAGGACAAACTCCCGCCTGGCTCACCGGATGCCATGGGAATTTTCTGGGCAACATTGGCGGGCATCATTTCCGGCTTGCTTATCGGCATTTCGACCGAGTATTACACTTCGGACACGAAAAAACCGGTAAGGGAAATCGCCAATGCAGCAATTACAGGCCCGGCGACCACGATTATTTCCGGACTTTCTGTGGGAATGATGAGCACAGCTATTCCGGTTTTTGTCACAACTACTGCTTTGTATATATCCTACAAATTTGCCGGTCTTTATGGTATCCCCATGGCCGCTGTCGGTTTGCAGGCTACCATCGGTACCATCCTGGCCATGGATGGATACGGCCCCATCACAGATAATGCGGCAGGTATTGCAGAAATGGCACGAATGGGCAGAGTAACTCGTGAGCGGGCCGAAGCTCTTGACGCAGTGGGTAACACAACGGCGGCAATAGGAAAAGGTTTCGCGATTTCATCCGCTGCTTTCAGCGCTTTTGCCATGTTTTGGGCTTACACCAAAATTGTTGGTCTCGAAACCATTCCGCTCAATTCACCAATAGTGTTAATCGGGCTTTTTATTGGCGGACTGTTACCGGTGATCTTTTGTGCATTGACGTTGGGCGCTGTAGGGAAAGCCGGATTTGAAATGGTAACGGAAGTTCGCCGCCAATTCCGCGAAATCAAAGGTTTGATGGAAGGAACTGCAAAACCGGACTATAACAAATGTGTTGACATCAGCACTCGCCGCGCTTTAAAAGAAATGATGCTGCCAGGCATCCTTGCCGTTGTTTCTCCTATTATTGTCGGTTTTGTGCTGGGCGTGGAAGCGCTCGGCGGTATGCTGGCAGGGAGCATTGTTGTTGCCTTTTTACTTGCCATACTGATGGCAAATGCCGGCGGTGCATGGGACAATGCTAAAAAATATATTGAAGCCGACAATCTGGGTGGCAAAGGTTCGGACACACACCATGCGGCTGTTGTTGGAGATACGGTAGGAGATCCTTTCAAGGATACCTCCGGCCCATCATTGAATATTTTGATTAAGCTCATGTCCATTATTTCATTAATTTTTGCACCATTGTTCATTTAATTTTTTTCAAACACTTTAATTTTTAAAAAAGAAAAGTCGTCTTCGCATATCCGGTGAACACAAACAGAACATAATCCGTAAAGCATTCTTAATGGAGGAAACACTTTGCAAAAATACGAAACAATATTCGTCATTGACTCGCTTTTGAAATCAGATGAAATTGAAGCGATCATCGCGAAATATGAAAAATTTATCTCAGCAAACGGCGGACAAATCGAAACGATTGAGCCTTGGGGCAAAAAGCGCTTGGCTTATGAAATAAATAAACGCCAATATGGCTATTATGTCCTCATTAGATTCGATGGACCCGGCTCAATAATCAAGCAACTGGAAAGAGAATACCGCCTTAATGAAAGCATACTTCGGTATATGACGCTGCGATTAAACAAACAAGCGCTCAAGACGCTGGAAAAGCAACAAAGTTCAGCACCTTCGACTCCAAAAGAAACTCCAAAAGAAACTCCGAAAGAGACTCCAAGTGAAACTACGAAAATAGCGCCCCAGGATGAGGCCGTGGCATCAGAAGATGCTTCCAGTGAAGAACCGGAATCGAGCGAGGTATCGGACGAAGTTTCCGAAAACACTGCTGATGAAGGCGAGGCGGAAATTAAACCTGAGGGTGAAACAAAAGTTGAGGCAGAATCTGCCGCGGTTGAAGAACCGCCCCCACTCTCTGCTGAAGCTGTAGAAGACAGAACTAAAACTGAATGAGAAAGCTGATTTTCCCTCATCAGATTTTAAGGCTCATGACGAGGAGAGATTATGTCAGATTTAAAGATGCCGGATATTAATAATGTATTAGTTGCCGGCAATTTGACGAACGACCCTACTTTCAGAAAAACTTCTAACGGAACATCTGTTGCAAATTTTTATATTGCTTCAAACAGAAAGTACCGTGATAATTCCGGGATTTGGCGTGAAACCGTCTGCTATGTTGGCGTGGTTGCATGGCACAAGGTTGCCGAAGCTTGCCATGAAATTTTAAAGCGAGGCAGTTCCGTGCTGATTGACGGAGAGCTGCAAAGCAGAAACTGGAAAAATGAAGACGGCACTTCGCGGAATGTCGTTGAAATCCGCGCTCGCCGGATCCAGTTTTTAAACAAAAAATCTTCCAAAGATCTGGAAGAACTTTATGCTGCATCCACGGAAAGCAGCCCGACGACTTCCACTGAACCCGAATCCGCCGACCAGCCCAAAAAAGTTGCTGCCGACGAATCGGACGAAATTAAAGTGGAACCCACTGACTTTGATTTTGGTTATCAGGATTTAAAGCTATAGTTATACATCCTGATAAAGAGCTAAATATTTAAAGGAGAAAAAATGCTCAAAAAGAAAAGAATATGCAGATTTTGCGAAGAAAAAATCGGCTATATCGACTTTAAAGATGAAAAAAGATTAATGCGCTTTACTACAGAGCAGGGTAAAATCATTCCCCGAAGAACTTCCGGGACGTGTGCGAAACATCAGAGACAATTGGTAACCGCAATAAAGCGGGCACGCGAGCTTGCATTAATTCCGTATGTATCGGAGATGACAAGATAATATTTGCATGGGAAAGGTATCATGAAAGTTATATTAAAAGAAACCATTGACGCATTGGGCGATGCAGGGAAAATTATCGAAGTGAAACCCGGATATGCCAGAAATTTTTTAATCCCCAAAGGAAAAGCCGTCCTTGCAACAAATTCAAACCTGAAGGTTTATGAGCAGGAATTAAAACTGGGAAGTCTGCGTGCCCAAAAAGGTAAAAAACTTGCCGAAGAACTGGCGGCAAAGCTTTCCAAAATTTCAGTTACCTCTGCCGTCCAGGTTGGTGAAGAAGATAAAATATTTGGCTCTGTTACATCTCATAATATTGCAGACCTCTTAAAAGAGCAGGGCTACGAGATTGATCGCAAAAAGATCGTTTTGGATGAACCTCTAAAAGCATTAGGGGTTTATGATGTTGCCGTCAAACTTCATCCCGAAGTAGAGGCAAAAATCAAAGTTTGGGTTGTAAGAGAATAATCAGCAGTCTAATGCCGTGGGGCCATAATTGATGTTTTTCTGGATATTATTGCTGGCACATGTTATCGGAGATTTCCCACTGCAAATCGATTATGTCTATCAACTCAAAAGAAAATCATTCTGGGGTGTTTTACCCCATAGCTTCATTTGCACGGTGATGAATGTTTTAGTCCTTTTGCCATTTTTAGCAAAAGGGCAAATATGGATCGCGATATTATTTCTGTTAGTGATCCATACTATTTTGGATCGCAGCAAAATCGTTATCTCGGATAAATTTGCCGGAGAAAATCTCCTTCACTTTTTGCTGGATCAAGGTCTGCACATTTTTTCGATCTGGATTGTGGCCATCTGGCTTTCAATTTCGATAGATTATTACAGTTTTCAGATACCAGGCTTGTTCAGCAATCGGGAATTGGTCATCAGTCTGATCGCCCTGATATTTGCAGCATTTGCTGGAACTCCAATTATCTTTTACTTGCATCAATTTTGGGCAAGGAAAAAGCAAGAGACAAACGCAAGCTCTGATATTCAATATCCGTCATTCTTAAAACGGCTGCCCGGACTTTTTGAACGTTTCCTTGCCACATTGGGTTTGATATGGGGAGGGTTTTGGATCGCATTAACATTGTTTGTTTTCTTTCCCAGGATCATCCTGAATTGGCGTGATAGTGACAGATATTTAACAATAGTAAGCGCAGCAGCAGGATTTTTTATCAGCATTTTTTGTGGTTTGTTTGTACTCTTTTTCACACAAAGTTGATAACTCACTTTTAAAATAAAAAATAGTTGACTTTAAGTCTCAATTATTTTATTTTATTATAATTAAGTAATTCAAACTCAAAAATCGCTCTTTCTTCTTGGATGAGCAAAGTGAAGTGAGGATTCTAAAATGGATAAGGCTCACCCACAGTGTCTGAAATGCAATGTCGGCATTCTGGTTCCGCTATCGGATTATGGACGTGATGGTGCTTCTATTCGGTACAAGGCATGGGTTTGTACAAACCCTGAATGTGGTTTTAACTTACGTATTGACAACGGGGAAATTAGTAGAGGTAGAGAGATTAGAGAATCTAATAAGTAATAATCCTCGTTCCAATTACTGCAACACTTTTTAGTGGGTGGCATATTTATTATGACCACCCTTTTCTCATTCTAACTATGATCAAAAAAAAAATACTCTTCCCGAAAGAGAAAAGATTTTGGGCAAAATACAAGGTTAAAATTGCCTCTACTCTGTTTGCAATTTTAATCTGGTTTTTTATTGTTACCGGGGGGACTTTTGATTACATTGTCAGTATTCCCATCAAAACGCCCAGACACAAAGATTACACGATCACAAATCATTTGCCCCGCTTGGCAAAAATTCGCGTTAGAGGCCAGGGCATGTTTATTCTGGCCTTCCTAATATTTCGCGAAGGACGTCTGCAATTGTCGGTAAACTGGGAAGAAGGCGAAACAACCATTCGTCCCAGCGAAAAAGACATCATTCTAACAGGAAATGCGAAAAAGCTTACCATTCTAAATATTGTCGAACCGGATACGATAAAATTAAAAATAGAAAAGCTGATGGTTCGCGATGTGCCAATTAAAAGAGCAATGGAATTACAGCCATTTCCAGGTTATACAATCGTGGGAAGTATCCATTTAAAACCGGAAATGGTTCAAATTAAAGGGCCGCGAAGTATCATCACCAGCCTTGATTCTGTTTCCACACAAACAGGAAAGATGGACAAGCTGAAGCATCCCGTTAATGTGCAGGTTGCCCTGCAACGCCCTGCTGATAAAAGAATCACACTTCTTACCGACCGGGTTCGTATTATCGCCGACGTACAAAAATTAATGGAAAAAGAAATTAAAGAAGTGCCGGTAACCGTTCGCAATCTTCCTCCTCGTGTCAAAGCACTGGTTTTGCCTTCTCACTTTACGCTCATCGTGCAAGGCGGAGTAAGTGTTGTCTCTGCCATTACCGCAAAAGACATTGTTGCTTATATCGACTATCGAAAAAATGAAGACAAAACCCAACATAGTTTTCCGGCATATATCGAACCGATCCCCGAGATCAGATTTCGAAATGTCGAGCCAAAAAGATTCAAAGTTGTTTTAGAGAGAGAATAAATGTTCTCATTTTTCCAAGTCAAATAGTTGAAAGAAAAACCATATATGCTGGTTTTAGGAATTGAAACATCTTGTGATGAAACAAGCGCCGCTCTTGTAGATGATGAACACATACTAGCAAATATTATTGCTACACAATTAGTGCATTCGGAATATGGGGGAGTCGTTCCGGAATTTGCATCCCGGGCGCACATTAAACAACTCTCCCTCATTATCAAAGAAGCTCTGCACAAAGCGGGGAAAGATTTCCGCGATATCGATGGGATTGCCGTAACGTATGGCCCCGGCCTGGCGGGTTCCCTTTTGATCGGCCTTGGCGTTGCAAAAGGTCTGGCTCTGAGATTGGAGGTTCCCTGGATCGGCATTAATCATATTGAAGGCCACATTCTGGCTGTTTCCGCCGATGCAACGGGACCGCGTTATCCTTACGTTTGCCTGGTCGTTTCCGGTGGGCATACGCTTCTTCTGCTGATCGAGGAACAATTTTCTTACAAAATACTTGGCCGCACTATTGATGACGCGGCAGGCGAAGCTTTTGACAAAGTTGCTAAGGTTCTGAACCTTGGTTATCCCGGTGGCCCTGCCATAGAACAAAAAGCTATGAATGGAAACAGCCGCGCGGTTCATTTTCCAAGAGCACTTTTAAATAAAGATAATCTGGATTTCAGTTTTAGCGGGTTAAAGACATCGGTATTATATTTCGCGCAATCCCTGGACCAAGACGAACTTTTGTCCAAAATTCCCGACATTGCCGCCAGCTTTCAAAACGCTGTGGTGGATGTTCTTTCCCAAAAAAGTTTCCGCGCTATTGAAAAATATAATTGCACTTCGATTGTCCTTGCCGGAGGAGTCGCCCGCAACTCTGCCTTGCGTCATCGTTTTGAAGAGGATTGCAAAAAAAATGGAATTCATCTTTTTATCCCCGCGCCGGAATTATGCACTGATAATGCGGCGATGATTGCAAGAGCCGGAAACATGCGCCTGCGATCGGGATATCAATCATCGTTCGATCTGGATGTAATCCCGAATCTGTCTCTGTAGTTAAGCGAATCTTTGCCGCCGCCAAAACGCAGTCCGGAAAAGTTTTCATGATTGTCGATCAACATGGGGAACTCTTGGACATTTTAAGCGTCTTAATAAACTAAATCAGTTTGAATTCACATCAGGTTACCTAACGAATGCTTTCACCTCAATTTCACATTTCTTTTTCGGGCAGCTTGTCTTTCTTATTGCTCCTTCTTTTGGCAATTATTCTTTTCACAATTTTTATTTACCGACAAACGAATCCGATTATTCCGCGGTGGCAGAAAACGTTACTGACATTCCTTCGTGCCCTTGCGCTCATCCTCCTCATACTGACTCTTTTCGAAGCCGTCATCCGTCGAAAAATTGTGCGTTCCCGCCCTCCGCTAGTGGCAATTGCCATTGATGAATCAGCAAGCATGGCAATCACCGACGATAAAGCATCCCGCAAAGAGAAAGTTTTAAGCATTCTAAACAATGACATTTTACCACACCTCAAGGGCAGGTTTGATACAAGGCTATTTACATTTTCCAACACCGTCAAACCAATACGAAAGGCTGATCTCGATTCGCTGCATTTCGATGGAGATGTGACAAATATTTCAAAAAGCATCGAGACAATAAAAGAAAACCTTTCAGAGGAAAACCTGACAAATATTCTTCTGCTGACGGACGGCAACTATACAGCCGGTGGAAATCCCGCGAGAGCGGCGGCTGAAATTGGTGTCCCCGTTTTCACAATTGGAATAGGAAGCACTAAACCGGTCCCTGATCTGGCAATTTCAAACATGGAAACAAATCCGTTTGCTTACCTGAGCGAACCTTCACCATTAAAAGTTACGCTCAGGAATACGGGATTTGGAGAGATCACTTTGCCACTCACAGTAAAAAAGGGCAAAACAACGCTCGTTTCTCAAATGATCACATTGCCTCCATCGCCCTCGGAAAAAACGTTTTCCCTTGACTTTTTGCCGAACGAAGAAGGACGGCAAAAAATAGATGTGGAAATAGCCTTTCAAAAGGGTGAACGCAGCAGAAAAAACAATACGCGCTCATTCTATATCAATGTGATGAAAGCTCGCTTAAAAATACTACTCCTGGCGGGAAGCGTTTCACCCGAAATATCTTTCTTGCGACGCTATCTGTCCTCCGGCGAAAGGTACGACCTGAGTGTTATGGTTGCAAAGCGGAATGGGAATTTCTATGAATCGTTAAGCGTGGCGTCACAGATAAATGATGCGGACATATTCATCCTGCAGGATTTTCCAACCATGCGCACCGCACAATCGGTTATGAACATGATCAAAACAAAGGTGCAAAACAAAACACGCCCCATTTTACTTCTTTTCGGTAAAAACACCGATTTAAAAAAGCTGAAAATGTTGGAGGACTTTTTACCATTAAGATCAGGGGGAAGAAATATCAGCGAACGACAAATATATTGTGTTCCGACTCCTGCAGGTTATAATCATCCGATTATGCAAATAAATAGTAAAAATGTATCACCATCGACCACATGGTCTCAATTGCCGCCAATTTTTCTTTCAAAATCTATATCGAAATTTTGGCCAAACGCAGTAACTTTAGCAAAAGCCGTTACTTTAAGGATGGGAAACAAATCGAACGCTAAAAAGTCCGGAGTTCCTCTCATCGTCATTCGATCTGATGGAATACAAAAGTCGGCAGCCATTCTTGCCTATGGCCTGTGGCGATGGGATTTATTAATGTCCGGTATAGGCGAAGAAGGCGAGGTTTATAATCAAATAATCAATAATATGACGAGATGGCTTGAATTAACCAAAAACAGCAAGTTAGTCAATTTATCAACGAATAAATCGCTGTATAATTATTCAGAGCCTGTAAAAATTCAGGTAAAGGTTTTCGACGAAAAAAGAAAGCCGATGGATCATGCTGATGTCATTCTGAAACTTGTTCATCAAAATTTTGTCAAAGACTTTATTGCAAATAGCGCAGGGGATGGCAAGTATATTGCTACTTTCACCCCAAACCAACCAGGCGATTACAATTTAAAGGCTCGCGTAGAATATCAGGGACGACTCGTTGGTGAAAGTAAAACAACGTTTACCGTCGGCGAATATAGTGCGGAACTGGCGGACACCAGAATGCAGAAAGCTTTGCTTGAAAATATCGCCTCGGTGAGCAGGGGCCAATATTTTTCTCCCGATTCAGTAACAAATTTTGAAAAGGCATTACACTCAAGCTCTAAAAAAACTGTGCTGATCAAGGAAAATGAACTTTGGAATAATCCTGCAATCCTTTTATTAATTGTCTTGCTTCTCGCAACGGAATGGTTTATCAGGAAGAAAAAAGGTATGGTTTAATATTATTGTAATTTCTAAAAAACATTTTTTAGCAAGAAAAAATCATTGCAATTTATCTTACGATATTTTAAATTAGATTTATTTTTTTTGTATGAAAAATGCTGCGATATGTGTGGATTGGATGACGTGGATGGGCTCTCCGGTTAGCCTGCCAAAAAATGTTAACCATCAATAGAAATAAAATGTAGCGAATGCTTTATTAGAGAGGTATGATTTTGAAAAAGATATATCTTGTTTTACTCGCCTTTTTTCTCGTTTTTCCTTTGACCGTATACTCCCAGGTTACGATGGCGGGCGGCAAAGGACTATTGCGAGTTTTTGAAGCGGAAACAGTTTATCCCGGACATTTTTATTTCAATCCGTTTTACAACGGATACTTTACTGAAACGCCGGCGGGAAAATCTAACGAAGACCATACAATGAACCTGGGTTTCACGCTTGGTCTGACGAACGCATTCGAGGTTTTTGCGAAACTTGTACCCTACCAGGACGATCAAACGCATATTTGGGGACCCATTGGTGATACCCAGTTGGGGATCAAATTTCATGTGCCCGTCAAAGAGTCTACTATTCAAAACGGGCTGCTCGCTTTTGCAACACTTCCCACTGGTATCAATCACAACCTGCCTTATGAGCCATTCAGTATCGATGCCAATGGTTGGGGCTTAATGTGGCTTACCACATTTGATTTCAGAAAAAGCAGCGGAACACTTCCTTTAAAACTATCCCTAAATCTCGGTTATAAGGATATGGATTGGTCAGACCGCTACTTTAGTGATAAAAAAGATCAATTGCTCGCCGGACTTGGGGTCAAGTTTCCTATTCGTTCCTCAATTCTGTACACGGAACTAACAGGAGAGATATTTATCAATAATCCGGCTCAGGTACAATTTTCACAAAACTTGTTTCGTGTAACCCAGGGAATAAGATTCCTAGGGCCGTGGCATTTGGTTTGCGACATTGCTGCCGATCTGGTTCTGGGGGGTGATAATTCGGAAAATATTAAAGAATTTACCAATCCTTATGTAAAAAACTATGCGGATTGGAAAATCATCGTTGGAGTGACATATAGAACGAGTTTATTCAAGCATTTGACACGAGAGGAAAAAATCCAAAGGAAAAAACAACGCGTGGAAGATAACAAGTTGGATACCATTCGTAAAAAACGAGAAAAAGTCGTTAAAGACCTGGAAGATATGAAAAAGAAACTGGAAAAAGAAAAAAAGATTGATGAACCAAGATAAAAGAAAAACTGGTAGTATTTAAATCCGTCGACATAGTCTGTTGTTGAAAATATATGATTAAGACAAAAAACCAAATAAGCTTTATATTCTTCTGCCGGATCGTTCTTCCCTTATTCTTTTTGACAAATGTGTCGATCGCTATTGGGAAAACAGGGCAACAATCCCAATCACAGCAATTGGAGAAATCGCTCAGGAATGATCTGGAGGGCGTCTCAGAAAAACTGTTCTATGAAGCGCAAAATTACTATTATAATGGCCAATATTGGGAAGGTGCACGGGATCTGATTATATTGTTGGATTTCTACCCCTCCTACTCAAAAATAGATCAAGTTGTATTTTTGCTTGGCGATTGTTTATACGAAATAAATATCCTGGACGGTGCAACGAGAATATACAAATATCTGGTTAAAAAGTATATTCGCAGCCCTCTTTTACCTCGGGCTTTGCTCGGTCTGCAGAGGATTCAATATGATACGGGAAATTATAATCGCTGCATTGAATTTTATAACGCCATAAAAAGAGGAAATCCCCCGCAGGATATTCTCAATGTAGCAAGATACTATGCCGGACTGGCATTTTATCACTTGAAAGATTATCCCGGTTCCATCAAAATACTTTCACAGATTGATGAAAACAGTCCCTATTATGATTACGGTCTGTATTCGATGGGTTTATCGTTGCTGCGTTTAAAAAAAGTAAGAAGGGCAATCAATACTTTCAGGGCTGTTTGCCGTCTCCCTGTGGTCAATGATGAAAGAAGAAATATCCTCGATGAAACGCATCTCACGCTAGGATACATTTATTTTGAGTTGGGATATTACAAATATGCTCTGCGTCAATTTCGGGATGTCTCGCCAAATCACAATCGTTACAATGACGCGCTCATCGCGGAAGGATGGGCAGCCATTAATTTGGAAAAATATGAAGAAGCGGTTTCTCCTTTGACCAAACTTCTCACACAATATCCGGATGATGAAAACAATGAAGAAGCCTTTTTCTTGTTAGGAAGATGTTATTTAAAGCTGGCCAGATATGACGACGCGCTTAAAGTATATGAACATCTTATAGAAATATTTCCGGAGCGGCAAGTTGTCCCAACTCTTGTTAAAGAAATCGACATGAGCCTTGCGGAAGAAAACGTCAAAATTGAAAAATTTAAAATGAATTTACTCATGCTCGAAAGTCGCCTCCTGGATGCTATGCCGCTGCAATTTAGAGCAGAAGCTCCGACTTATTTAAAGCAAGAAGGCAACAAAATTAATGATACTCGCATTGCGCTGCTAAAAAGAATTCATGAAGAACGAAAAATATTTAATTCAATGGCCTCTCAAATGAAAGAATTGCGCGATCTGGCTGTAAGAAAAGAAAACCGGCGGGACTGGCGCGCTTATGCAGAATATGGCAAGTCCCGTGCACTTTTTATGAAAACCCAAAAGCAATAAACCCGATATAGCAAAATGAAAATGCCTAATCGAAATAAGCCGCGATATATCAAGAGAATAAAGCTGTATGTATTTTTTTACAATGCTGCTGTTTGCATTCTCTTTGCCACATATTTATGCGCAGGAGAGTTCTTTTGTCTCTGCTGTTATCCAGGATGCCGGCGGGGACTTGGCTAAACTGGAAAAGATTATTCATCAGCATGAAAATCTTTTAAAAAAATATCCGAATGGAGAATTTGCGCCTACCATCATGTTCCAATTAGCCGAACTCTACGAGCAGAAATCGACTCTTATCTTCCAAAAAGAGATGGAAAAGTATGAAAAAGATATCGACAAATATGACAAAGGTAAAATTGCAAAAGAGCCGATGATGCCCCGCATCAGTATGAAAGAAACGCTGGACTATTGCTATCAGCTTCGGGAAAAATATCCAAACCTTGACTTTCAGGACAAAATTCTCTATAAAATCGCAATGTCTCATTTAAAGGAAGGGAATCCACAAAAGGCAAATATCTTTTTCCAGGAGATTATAGATAAATACCCCAATTCAGCCATTAATCTGGAATCTCATTTCCGAATCGGTGAATACTATTTTAATAAACGCGATTACAAAAAGGCTATTGCCAATTATTCCGTATTGTTGGGGAAATGGGACAACTCTTATTTTGATATGGCTCTCTATAAACTCGGTTGGTCTTACTATAATATTAATGACTATACAAATGCAATCAGCACCTTCCTTTATTTGATTGAAGATATATCCCTGGTTGAAAAAACCAAATCGCAAATTCTGGCAAAATCAAAGACGGATTTGCGCAGCGAGTCCATTCAATATATCGCAAGTTGTTTCGCAGAATATGGCGGTGTTAAACTGGCCAAACAATTCCTTGTTCCTTTAAAGGACAAAGACTATTCTCAGCCAATTTTTCTTAAAATGGGAGAATTGTATCAAAAACGGAATTATTATCCTGAAGCAATAGCAACATATAAGGCACTGCTGGAAATTTATCCCTATTACAAAGAAGCGCCGGACATTTACAAAAAAATTATCGACAACTATGAACTGGATGGCAAGGAAGAAGAAGCCAATAAGGCTCGTGAAGAACTCGTTAACAATTTGGGGCCGGGAGGGCCGTGGCTTTCCCAATTTTCAGATGGTGATCGTTTTCATGAAGGATTCAATGCGTCCAAACAAGCTCTCATCTACCTGGGAAATTTTTACCAATCCGAGGCACAGAAAAAAGGCCAAATGCGGGACTATCATCTGGCGATAAACAAATACCAGGAATTTCTGGATAAATTCCCCAAAGACAGTTTAGCTTCCAAGATTAATTATTATCTTGCCGAGGCATACTATGGCGTGGGAAATTACAGTAAAGCTGCCGAGGCTTATTATGATGTCATCACAAAATATGATGACAGCGAATATCGCGAAGACTCGGCTTATAACCGAATTCTCTGTTATTACCAACTCGTCGGTAATGATCAGCCCATGGACAGCGTTACAATCTATATCGATGAATTTATGGGATCAAATGAAATATTAACTATCAAGCTCTCGCATCAATCGGAAATTGAACTCTTGCGAGCGTGCAATGATTTTTCGCTCATGTTTTCCAAAAGCAAATGGTACGATCAGGTCCTGATGAAATATGGTGAAACTTTGCACGACTTGCGCGCTTTTCTCCCTGCCGTCAAAGTCTATAAAAAAGTCGTTGAACTGGGACCGAATCGGCCTTACCATTTGTTAGCGGCAATGAACGCCGGACAATGCTATTTTGACGGAGGATTTTTTAAACAGGCGGATGTATGGTTCTCGAGTCTGGCAAAGAACTTTCCCGATTCCACCCAATATGTAGAAAAAGCACAAAAACTGGCAGCCTCGTCAAAATTTAAAATTGCCGAGGAATTGAGCAAAGAAGGCAAATCCAATGAGGCGGCATCTCTACTGAGCATTGTTGCGATTGATGCAAAGGATCCCAAATTTCAGGAACGCGCTCTCTTTGAAGCCGCAAGTCAATACCAGAAATCCGGAGATATTAACCGGGCTGTGGCTTCTCTGGAAAAGATTGCCAACGACCATCCCAAGGGCGCACTTGCCGACGAGGCTTTGTACAAGGCAGGCGCTCTCAGAGAATCGAATCAACAATGGAGCCTGGCTGCCTCGGATTATTTACATCTCGCCGACACATACAAAAATTCAAAATATGCTTTGAAAGCAGTAAAAAACGCCGCAATTTGCTTTGAAAATTTTCAGGATTGGACATCAGCAAAACGTGCGTATGATCGTCTCGTCGCGGCGAAAAATAGTATCGACGATGATTATTTAGAATCGACATTTAAAAGCGGGGAAATGTCATACAAAACGAATAATTTTCCACAGGCATCAGCTTCTTTTAAGAAGGTCATTTCTGCTTACAAAAAAGCGATGGATGAGGGAAAAGATATCGATAATTATTTCGCCGCCCAGGCTCAGTTCATGCTCGGAGAAATTATCTTTCAAGATTACAAAACACTTGAGATCAAACCACCTCTTAATATCAATTTAAAGCGAAAAGTAGCTAAATTCCAACAGGTATTCCAAGCTTACAAAGGCGCGTTAGAATATCAGGTTGCTGACTGGAGCACCGCGGCATCATATCGCATTGGTATGGCGCTGGAAGAATTTGTTCGTGCTTTTATGGAATCGCCGGTGCCACCCGGGCTTAAGGGTGAGGATTTGAAACTCTATACCGAAAAACTCCGCGAAAAAACGCGGCCATACAAAAAACAGGCTTTGGCAACTTATACAAAAAATGTCAGGCAAGCGGAAACAAATCACATCGAAAATTCCTGGGTTCAAGATAGCCGGAAAAGAATTGAAGCTCTGTCTGCTGAATTGGCTAAAGTTGACACGACCGATCACGAGTCTCAAACACAGGGATCCTGACATTTACAAAAATGGTGGCAAACTATGAAATTCAAACTCGTACGCCTTTTCATTTTATTCCTTCTTGCACTTGTTAGCGCAACAGGTTTTGCGCAAAAAAAAGAGGAACCCAAAAAAGAAAAAGTGACAAAATCGGCTGAAGATCAACCGAATATCCAAGACAAAGAATTGAAAATATTCATGGACAAAATTGAAGTTATCGGGCGTTTGGAAAAACCGCAAGCTGTTTTCATTATCCCCGGAAAAAATCCGGAAATAGACGATATCCGCATTCGACGCTCCTTTTTCAATAATATATTCAGGACGGTTGAAAAAAAGGGAAGCATAGTCACCAAAATCGACACCAAACCTGTGAAAGATCGCAAAGACTATATTCCCTGGTAAGTAAACATCGACCAAATATTTTGGGCGGGTTTTTAGTTATGAACGGCCCATTTATTTCATTATAATCAAATCAGGAGGTAAAACTTGGAAAGCATTATCAGATTTTTTAATTCCGGCGGTCTCGTTATGTATATTATTCTTTTTGCTTTGTTGCTTGGGCTGGCTATCATTGTGGAACGAATCATTTCCATTCGTTTTAAAAATCGTATCGATACGGAAACATTCGTCAACAAGGTCATCGAACTGGTTAAAAACGGCAACGCTAATCGTGCCATCGAATACTGTACCAGATCGAATGCCGCACTTCCTAAAATCGCCAAAGCGGGTTTGAAAGAACTGAACAGTTCCTCTGCCGACATACAAAACGCGATGGAACTTGCCGCAATGGTCGAAATCCCCAAGCTTGAAAAGCGAACCAACTACTTGAGCATGATTGCCAACGTCGCAACATTGTTGGGATTGCTTGGAACGATCATGGGACTTATTTCTTCGTTCGCCGCCGTTGCCCATGCTGATGCTGCGGACAAAGCGACATTGCTTTCGGCAGGAATCTCCATGGCCATGAATACCACAGCATTCGGAATTATTGCAGCTATTCCATGCCTCATTGGATACACATATTTAGTGGAAAAAACCAATGAGATCATCGACGAAATCAACGAAAACGTTGCCCGTTTGTACAGATACATCACAGTATCGAGGTAATAGCGGATGAATTTAAAACAAGCCATGGGACGAAGACTCAGGGGACATGGTGATGAGGCCGAATTAAACCTTACTGCTGTGATGAACATTTTCCTCATCCTCATTCCATTCCTGTTGCTTACTGCGGTTTTTGTGCGAATATCAGTACTCGAACTTGCGTTGCCAAGTCTCGACAGGAGACCGTCTGCGGCAAAAGCACAACCACCAAAAAGCGTCGTCCTGAATGTATTGCGCATCCGTGAAACAGGCTTTGAGTTAAAAAGCCCCGAGACAAACTTTTCTCCTTTACTCAAAAAAAACGATACTTTTGATTGGGAAGGACTTGTCAAACAATTGAAAACCGTTAAAATAAAATATCCCGATTCACAAGACATCATAATCGCACCGGAAAACTCGATAAAATATGATACCATTGTCAGTGTAATGGACAGATGCAGGGAATCCGGTTTTCCAAATATTTCAATATCCGGTTAAAAATATGAAAATAGAAAACGAAGCAACAACATTCAAAGTCGCAGCAGGATCTAAGAGAAGTAAACGCGGTGCTTTCACCCTACGGCTCACATCCATGATCGACATGTTTACGATCCTCCTCGTCTTTCTTTTGAAAAGCTACAGCGCCGAAGGACAAATCGTCACCGTAAGCAAGGACTTGCGTTTGCCGGAATCAACGTCGGAACTGGCGCCAAGAGTAACCTCCGTTATTTCAGTTACCTCCGAATGGATTCTTTTGGATGGCCGACCGGTGGAAAAAATTAAAAACATTCAATCCACAAACACTTTATTGATTGAAAAACTGCATGATAGCTTACTACAGCTTCGCGCAATTACCGAAGGCATCGGCGGCATTTCTGATCAAATGAAAGGATTCCAGGGACAAATTTCCATTCAGGGTGATAAAGATATTACTTTTAATCTCCTTAAAAGAATTATGCTCACCTGCGGGCAGGTAGGTTACAACAATATGTTCCTGACAGTGATGCAGAAGGGCTAATTTAACATAAAACAGCGCACGAATAAAAAATGTAGGGCAAATGGGCATTAGCCGAAAAAAATCAAGTTTAAGAGTAAAGGTCACGCAGGGGCATTCAGTTATCGAGCGGTCATTGGGAAGCAAAGAGTCTTTGACAATAGGCCGTAGTCCCGATAACGATATCGTTGTATTTAATGATCGTTTCCCAAAAAAGCATACGCTACTAAAATGTGACCACAATAAATGTGAATTATATCTCACCGAAGATATGCGCGGTGAAATCCGTCATAAAGAGTCGCGAATTTCGCTGCAAGACCTTGTTGTTCAGGAATTATTGCCAAAGAAGGGTAATTTCTACAATTTACAATTTTCGCATGGCAGAAGCGGCCACATCAGGGTAGGCGATGCAAACATTTCTTTTTTATATGATGGTGCCGATACAACGCTGAAAGGTGTACCTGATTATTCATGGGGCAAGGCAAATTTACGCTCTATAGGCAAGGACGGGTTATTTAAAACGCTTTTTCTTGTTTTCTTTGCACTCGAGCTTTTTTGGGGATTATCCGTATACAACATTAAACTACCGCCAATTGCTGCACCGGATATTAATAAAGTGCCGCAAAGATTTGCAAAGTTTGTCCTCCAACAACCCAAACAGGAAATACCGGCAGAAACATTGACCACAACGGGTGAACAGGAAGCCGGTTCGGAGGCGGATCAAAAACAGAAAAAGAAAAAATCCAAACGAAAAAGATCGGGCGGTTCGAGCGGCAAAAAAACAAGCAGGCCTGTCACCTCTCAGGGTCTGCTCGGGCTTATCGGCGGTTCCGGACAATCCGGGCAAAAGAGTTCCTCTGTGGATTTTCTCATCGACAAGGGGCTGGTGAAGCAGTTAGACCAACTTTTAGGTAATACCAAGCTCAGCAAACGTCCGGGCAGCGGCGGGCTGGGAAACGGTTCAGGCAATGGCGTTGGCGCCGGCACAGGTGACGGCATCGACGATCTCCTCTCTTTCGGACTCTCCGGCGGTGTGGACGATCTCATCGATAACACCGGCGTACAAAAGGTAACGATGAAGAAAAAAGGCCGGGTGCAGCTGCAAACACCGAGCAAAATGCGCGGTTCTCAAGCGGCCATGGGAAGACGATCACCGGAAAATGTGATGCAGGTGATCAACTCCCAGCAGGGCAGGATTATGTACACATACAATAAATACCTGCGCACCAACCCGAATCTGTCGGGAAAGGTTTCACTGGATGTAACGATCGAGGCCAACGGACGCATTTCAAAAATCACAGTTGTAGAATCAACAATCGCCAGCCAGGATTTTGTCAGGGACCTCACCAATATCATTCGACGGCTCAAATTTCCTCCCATTGCCGAAGGCTCCATTACCATTAACCTGCCTTTTGTTTTCAACCGCGCGGGTTAAGAAAGTTATATACAGAGAAATAAGGGGTTTA
>JAADGR010000160.1 GCA_013152225.1 Calditrichota bacterium | reverse complement strand
TAAAAGTAATCCGTCCTTTCATTCGTGGCGCTTCTTCTTCAAAAGTCCAGAGATGATACCTGCCTTTTCTATACCAATCATCAACCAATCCGGCATCTCGTGCCTGAAATAGTAATTTTTGCAGTCGCTCTAAAGTTATGGTGGGATCAACTTTTTTCGCCCGTTCCAGAATCTCCGATTCTCGCATGTTGTTGACGCCTTTCATATACTTAGCCATCAGCGGATCAGGCCATTCTTTTGCCACAGTGGCTTCGGGATCGTAAATTAGCTCCCAGGTATGCACCGAGCCGTCGCAAGGAATCTCCAAATCCGGATTGAGAATGGCGCCCCGAGCTAAACCTGTTTTATAGTCCAGATGGAACTTTGCTTTTCCATTAATCACCTTTCCGATTCGAAACCCACAAGATGACCAGACGCGCCATCCCTGGCGTTCGTCATTGAAAAATCCGATGTAAAATCCAAATCCTTCTTGTGACGGAGCAATGACAGCCAACTTCCCCAAAGCGGAAAATTTATCTTTGAACGTGAGCGGCCCAATTGGCATGGCATAATAAGCCGGTGTGGTCGAACGCCAGATGATGCCACCAATTTCGCCGGGTCCGCTGCCGGTCCGATTGGTTGGAACCCAACCAAAATTCTGGGTAATTACCGGACAATTCTCACATTCAACTCTGTTATTCACGCCTTCCCAGCCAGGGTCATTGCTGAAATCCTGATAGACAACAGTGATTTTTGCTTTTTCAGTCGATTGAGTTATTCCTGCATTCACGAACGCAATCATTAAAAAAGCAGTCAAACACAATATAAATTTCCACGCAAAAGGAGAAATTTTTTCTTCAATCATTCTTTGTCCTGTAAATTTTATTTTCTTCATTCATTGCTGACTAATTTTTTTGAGCTATGGATTTGCACAGATTAACACTAAGTTTGGTGTTGTTGATCTATAATTTTTTAGCTACTAAATTTTTGTAAGTTTATTATCAACCGCAGAGTTCACAAAGAAAGCACAAAGTCCGCAAAGAAAAAATTCAGAATTTAATTTGTCTAACGTCAAATTAACACTTCAAAAATCAATTGCATAGGTAAAAACAGAGAATCTCTATGACCTCTGCGCATTCTTGGCGCCCTCTGCGGTTAAATTTAGCTACTTCCCCGTTTTTTATAAAAAAAATCATTATGTTGCAAAAGTAAAGCTAATAAGAAAAATCCGCGCAAATCCGTGTAATCCGTGTCATCTGCGTGCTATCTTACCACAAATCAAAACCAAAAAGCTGCGCATAGCGAAGCTGGAATTCTATTTGCATCGTCTTTCCAGCCAGTGATTTCAAATTACCTTTCCATTTGACAGGATGAGCAATGGAATCCCCCTTGATTTCGAACCAGTCAAAATCTGATAATGGTTTGCCGTTCTCATCCAACAATCGGACACGCAACATGCCAGGGACATTTGCATTGATTGTCATTGACTCTGCATTTAAAACGACTGGTTTTGTCCGCAGAATTCCGACATTTAAATCAGCATCAAGTGAAACATAGCGATCTCGCGGCATGCGCGCCAGCCCAATTTGCCGTTCCTTGAATCGAGCCACTTTGTGACCGCGAGCATAACCGACATAATAAATAAATGTCTCATTGCCAACGATTATTTGCTCATCTCCCCATGCCATGGCATGATCCCAGCTTCCGGGCAAAGGATTGTTTCGCAAAAAAGGCTCATAATCGCGCTGCCAGGTTCTCCCGTCTCTTGTCCACGCCAACACTGTGTAGCCCAAACCTGCTGCTTTGCGTTTCATGTCGCCCATTTCCTTCGCTGTCTTACCGGGCGTCGCGTTCAAATCGTCCCGCAAAATTTTCACCAGACCAATGAGCAAGTCCCCTCTTCGGATGACACCGGACATGGCATAAAATTGTGTCTCTCCTTGCTCAATTGGCGCTCCAATTTTGGGAGTGATAATCATCCACGGTTTTTCCCAGTGAATTAAGTCTTTGCTCACACTCTCGTAGGGAATACGACGTCTGCCCTGCCAGTAATCGCTCTCTGCCCGATTGGAGAATACCGCTAAATATTGTTGACGGATAGGATCCCAATGAAGTGAATTGATATCGTGATTATGTTTAAGCACCGAAGTATCTGCCAGCATTTTCCATTCCAGCCCATTTGGAGAAACAGCGAGCATCATCCCATCTTTGTGATAAAATGCCAATACAAATCGTTTTTGGGGATCAGGAAAATCAATTCCCCGATCAAGAACCGTGCAGCCGAAACGAATTTTATGGGGATCTTTTAAAACCCGATGCGGCCTAATCCAATGAATACCATCTTCGGATTCCATGTAACCAATATGTGACTGGCGCATATTTTCGGCAGTGTTATACCAGATTCGAAAACGCCCGGATTTCGGATCACGGATTACGCTCAAATATGGTTGAAAATTATCATCGCCGTCCTTGCCGCCGGTTATGATCGGATCAGGTAGTTTCTTCGGATTATTTACTGTTCTGGTGAGAAATGATTGCTCTGCAACCAGGTAATTGTCGATGAATAAATGGGGACCTTTATTCAGTTGAATGGGCTCATCTGGTTGTTTGCCCTGAATCTGGGTGGTCATTAAAAAGATCAGTAAAAATAATTTCAAAAAAAATTTGTAATTCACCATCACCTTTTCTCCCTGCTCATAAAAACATGAAAGATCAATTTGTCTTTTTCTTTACCTCGAAAAAAGTGCCCATCACTATTTTGTCTTTCCCCTTTTTCACTTCATGATAGACCTGAATGGTATCCGGCGCCACTTCCAGAACATAATTGTAGCTATCGGTCGTGCCAAATTGAAAAGCACCTTTCCACGTTTTGCCATTGTCATCGGAAAAAATGAGCCAATTACCCGGACGGCTGTAGGTGCACACAATAATGCCGTTTTTCATGGTGACGAGATTGGGACACACGCCGCGATCAGCAATTTGCGCCGGGGGTGTCCAGGTATGTCCGCCATCAGTGGAACGGGAACAATAGAGCGGTGTCGGAAAAAGGTTCACTCCGCCGCCAGGATTTCTGCCGCCCGAACGCATGACACACAGCAAGTCACCATTGGGCGCTTGAACTAAATCTGCTTCTCGGAAACCTTCTTGAGTAATTGCCGGCACAACCGTCGTCGCTGAAACTCGACTAATGGGAATGGTTTTTCCGACCATTTTATGATCCGCCGGAATGCCGCGAGCGAGCATTCGATCATAAGCAACAAGAACCGGATTTCCCCAGGTGTGTCCTTTATCCTTTGAAAAGACAACAATCGTGCGATATTTTCTCTGATTAAATTCCGGGGGATAGCCATCACACAGCAGCACATCGCCTTTGTAATTGCCATACATGGTTCCGATCAAATCACCGTTGGCGAGCTGCAAAATGCCATGATGAAAAAGAAAACCATCAATTCGATCGCCGCTGCCGGTTACCGTGGAAGATGCCTGAGGAATATCAAGGACAGCTTCTTCTTCCATTACAGTTTGCCAATTATCCAGAGAGCGGCGCTGTTTCAATGTAAATTTGCCATCAGGGCGACGGTAAGAATTGCGCTGGATGCTGAGTATTTCGCCATTGCCTAAATCGATAGCGACCTTTTGTCTGGGACCAGCAGGACCTAACTTCCAGGTTTTGCCTCCATCATAAGACCAGGCAGTTTGTTTGCCTTTACCTACCACAATGGGGCCATCTTTGAACTGAAAAGTCAGAGGAGATTTTTGTCCGGGAATAATAACCGATTTCCCGACTGTAACTCTTATCCCTGGAATATCAGGTACATTTATCTTGAACGACTGTCCTGAAGCAGCAGAAACCATTAACAGCCCTGCCAAAAGTTTTATTTTTAAAATTTTCATATTCTATTGTTCGAAACTTTTATCAATGCCTAGTTTATGGACACTCAATCGAATTTCTTCTTCTTGTTGTTTGCTCAAGTTCGTAAATGGCGGCAATACCCAAGGCTGGCATAATCCCAGCTCGCTCATGGCGACTTTTAATCCGGCGATAATTTTACTGAGTACTTTTTTTGATTGAAATATTTCCGTAACAGCATCAGCTTGTTGCTGAAGTTTATTGACATCTTCAGTTTGAGTGGAATTGGCTGCATCAAATAATTGCTTGAATAATTTAGGAGCGAGGTTCGCTGCGTTAGGAACAATTCCGTCGAAACCAAGCAATAAGCAATGCGCCGATTGATTTGTCCAGCCGCACATAATTGAGAAATCCTGTCGATTCCCAAACATTCTGGATAAGCTTTCCAGCCGATTTAAGTCTCTCTCTGAATCCTTAATGCCGACAATATTAGGATGTTGGCTAAGTTTTTCAACTATTTCCAGAGGAATAGATTTTTGAGTTGTTGCAGGAATATTATAGATCATAATAGGCCCGGGGGACTTGTCAGCCAAATCCAGGTAATATTTTAACATTTGGCCAGTGGTTAAAGGATAATAGGAGGGTAAATGGGCAACAAAAACGTCAACGCCCCTCTCGTAAAAATCCTTTGCCAAATTAAGCGAATTGTCCAGACAATTATCAGAAATACCGGCAAAGATCGCTGTTTTGCCATCTGCATAGTCAGTAATAACTCGTACCAACCGCAATCGAGTCTCAAGAGGAATAGATGCTCCTTCACCCGTTGTACCCAGCAAAAAGGGATAGGCGCCACCTTGCAGTAGATGATCAATTATCTTACATGCAGCTTCTTCATCTAACTTTCCTGTTTTTGTAAACGGCGTTACCATCGGTGTGAAAACACCTCTGTATTTTTTCCTTTTTTCCATTCTTATCCTCAAAATGACTGTATCCAGGCCTCTTTTTCAATTCATCTACTTGCCGCTCAATAACGTCCAAGCCACCTGCGATTGTTTCATTCTATTTCAACAATAGCATTTTTTTGGTTTTGACAAAACGATCAGTCGTAATTTTGTAAAGGTACAATCCGCTGGCTAAATCTTTTGCATCCAAATGGACGGAATGCATACCACTGGTCTGGAATGCATCTATCAAAGTTCGCACTTTTTGACCAGTCATATTATAAATATTTAAAGTAACATGAGAATTCTTTGGCAACTGGTATCTTATAACAGTTTCATTGTTGAATGGATTGGGATAATTCTGTTCCAATTGAAATTCTGTCGGACGAGTATTTTCGATCAGATTAACAGAAGTAAAGCCTCCCCATTTGTTGATTTTTAACAGGAAAACTTCACTACTATTACCATAGCTGCTTGTGGAACCGCTAATAATGTACCCGCCATCTCCAACTTCCCGCACCGCGGAAAAACCATCATCGTTATAATCGCCGTAAGTTTTGCTCCAAATTTCATTGCCGGCATCATCAATTTTAATGATGTAGCCATCGCTGCGCCAGGCTTGTGAGAAGAAAGTGTTTTCATAGCCGCCTACTACAAGATAACCGCCATCTTGGGTGGCAATGACTTCAGATGCTCCGTCTTTATGGACACCGCCATAAATTTTGTGCCATTGCTCGTTGCCTTCTGCGTCGGTCTTAATAAGATACACGTCTCGTGCCTGAGCGCCAAAATCTGCCGTCCAGCCAGCAAGCAAGTAACCGCCGTCATTGGTTAGCGTCATTGTGCCAGCAATGTCCCAATCAGATCCACCGTACGTTTTATGCCAGAGTTCATTGCCGTTAGCGTCCACTTTTACAAGATAGGCATCAAAGCCACCAGCGCCGTAGCTATCGGTAAAACCTACAAAAGCATAGCCGCCATCCGCAGTTTTCTTAACAGTACCTGCTTTTTCTCCGCCACTGCCGCCATACTTTTTCTCCCATTGAGTTTCACCATTAGCTGACAATTTCATTAAATAGGCATCTTCATCCTGTCTTTCTGTGGTATCGTACTGATATGATCCGGAAACAAGGTAACCGCCATCATCGGTCATAATTACACATGATGCCCTATCATGTTCCTCGCTCCCAAAAGTCTTTTCCCATAAAACAGTTCCGGAAGCGTCGGTTTTGACAATCCAACCATCCGGTGGCTCAAGTCGACCGGAGTTCGCTTTGGACCCCACGGCAATAAATCCGCCATCAAGAGTCTGTATCGCTTCTGAAAATCCTTCGCTCCAATCTTCGTCTCCGTAGACATTGTTCCATTCAATTTGCCCGTAGCTGTCCAACTTGATCAGAGTGGCATCGTTATATTCTGCATCGAGCAGAACTGTTCCGCCTGCTAAAATAAATCCTCCATCATTCGTGAGCCGGACGGAACTGGCACCGTCATTATGGGGACGACCAAAAATTCTTTCGAACGTAATAAGCCCATTATGCACTTCTGTTCCCATGCCCGACAAATCAACTTTATCGGGGCTGGTACTGGCATTGCTTTCTATTACTACCTGGGCAGAAAAATCTCTCTCAGCTCCGGGTTGAAATTCTATTTCTAACACAAGTTTTTGGAGCAATTGAAGTGTTACTGCGCCCGGATTTTGTACAATTGAAAAATACGACGCATCTTGCCCTTCGATACGAATACTTGTTATATTGAGAGCATTAAAATCAAGATTATAAAGCAATATGTTTCTGATAGCGACTTTTTCGTCAGGAATATGTCCGAAATAAAGTCCCCCCTCTGGAGATATCTGTAAAATTTGTGAAAATATATTGGAAGCGAACACCATAGAAAACAAAAAAATAAAACAAATTAATAAACCGTTTCTAAAAAATTTCATGATCATGCCCTCCTCAAGAATCCCCCGCGCGTAAGAATTCCATTTATCCATGATGTCGTAAGAGCAACAGATAGCCCATCATAATTGGTGAACTATCTGTTGCCACATTTAGAGAAGCAAATTTTACTGATCTGCCTCTCTGCTTTCATGGGTTAAAAGTCAAATTTTAAACCCATTTTTGCCCACCATGAGTAAAATTCACGTTGTTTAGGTCTGTCTTTAATCCCATAGTAATCAAAACGGGGGGCATTTGCTAAATTAATCGCTTCGGCATAGACTTTCAGCCACGGCAAGATATCGTAAGTAGCGGAGAAGTCTAACTCCATATGTCCATCTTTCCATACGTCCCAATCTTCTGTTTTACCCACCTCATTGAGAAATTTGGCTTGGTACATTGCACTAATTCGTCCTGAAAAGCGATATTTTTCATACGAGAGTGAGATATTGCCCACGTCGCCTGATTGCCCAGGCAGGAATCCCTTTCGGTCCAATAAATCAGCGTCAGACCAAGTATGGGTATAATTAGCATAAATGCCAAATCCGTTAAGGAATCCCGGTAGGAAAGAAAGCTCTTGCTGCCAGGCTAACTCGACACCATATAGTGTGGCATCGCCGCCGTTTACTGGTTGCGTTAAATCATAATCATCCCACACGCCCCCGACTACCTTACTCTGCTTTTCAAAGATAATATCATTTAGTTTTTTGTAGAAGAAGCCACAAGAAGCGAGACCAATTCCATAAAAGTAACGTGTGAACTCCAAATCAAGATTATTAGCAACGGTAGGTTTGAGTTGAGGATTACCTTGCTCAATCTCTTCGTGATCGGGATCAATATAAAGGTACGGGGAAACATACCAATAATTAGGTCTGGCGAAAGTCTGAGTGAAAGCAGCCCGAATATTAGTCATCGGTGATAAACGATAGCGAACGTGTAACATGGGCAGGAAGTTATTGTAATTTCTATCTACCGTCACACGGTCCAAACTGGCAAGATTGCCATCATTGTCTAAATTGAGTTGGCTGCCTTTGTATTTCGCCTGTGTGAACTCCTGGCGAAATCCGCCTAAGAACATGAATTTGCCCATATTGACCGTCGTCATGGCATAATAGGCATAAACATTTTCCCGAGAAACATAGTATTGGGCTTCGGAATCCCACCACTTCATCTGGAACTTCAGTAAACCATCTTCCTTGTGCAGTTTAAAAAAATCTTTCAACTTGTCCCGATCAGGCATGGGACCGAACTTATAGTGCCCATTCATGAAATCGTCAACCTGGCGATCCGCGACAAATTGACTTAGCATCAAGTCCTCGTCACCTTTCCATTTCACTTTCCATCTATCCTCGTCGCGGTCTTTGCGATCAGCACGGACTTTGGCACCAATTTTTAATTCGGCAGGAAGCCCCTTGAGTGTGTAAGGCAGCTTGAAATTAGTGGTTCCAACCAGTTGCGCGTTTGTAGCGTAAGTTTCCCTGTAATCAAAACCATCGAATTCGTAATTGGCAGCATCGTACTGGTAAGATGGATCCAGGTTCGTCGTCTGCCATTCAGGATAATACATGTTAGATAAATTAAGCGCTAAATTTACCTTTTCATTGAGTTTCCATTCAGACTGAAGTTGGAAAGGATGGTGTTCGCTTGCATAGCTGTAAGCCACTGTGTAATCAAACTGCTTGTCGCCGAACTTGTGAATTCCGCCTGCAGACAGATCCGTTTGTACCAAGTTCTCCACACGTCCTGTATGTGCGGCAACGATGCGGGATTTCTCAGTTAACGTACCTTCTGGATTCAAATAGTTACCCTTGTCAATACGAAGGCGCCATCTTGTCCGCCATTCATCATCGACGTATTTGCTGTACAACCCTCGGAAAAACCACTGGTGATTTTCGCCTTTCTTGTACTCTAAACCGCCTCCGACTCCGTAACGTGAACGCGTAAGGATGTATTTTCGCATATCGAAATCAGTCAAGGCAAACGGGATGGGATTGTCGTTAATGTCTTCCTTTGAGTCAAAATCATATTCAGCATCGTCGGCGCCGCGTTCTTTTCGATCCCAGTTAGCCGTAAATGTTAAACCGAGATTTTTGTTAGCACCAAAAAGGTTGCTGTAACTCACTTTGCCTTCGCCTAATATTTTCCCATCGATATTTGCATAGCCACTACCTAAAGTAACTTTCATTCTGCGGCCAGGATAATCGAAAGCACTTCTGGTTATCAGATTAATCGTACCGCCAATGGCGTCGCCATCCATGTCTGGTGTGATTGCCTTAACCACTTCAACAGAAGCTAATTGACTGGATCCAATAATATCCAACTGTGAATATCGTTCCTCAACTCTATTGGTAGCCAATTTCTCGCCGTTTACCGTCACCATATTTAGCCCGGGTGCCGTACCACGAATCATAGCATAGCGCCCGTCGCCTAAACTTCGCTGAATGTAAACACCGGGAATCCGCTGCAACACTTCGGCAGTGTTCTCATCAGGGAAACGCTCAATTTGTTCCTGTGCAACGACATTCTTGATGTTTGCAGCCATACGTTGTTGACTGAGGGCTTTAATCTGTCCTTGCCTCATTCCTTCCACCACCACTTCTTCGCCTTGAACGTAGCTAACTTTTAAAGCAACATCCTGTTTGACCGTTTCATTGGCAGTTACTGTTACGTCGGCGGTAAATCGTTTATAACCAATGTAGGTTACTACCAACGTATAAGTTCCTGGTGGCACATTCTTGATGAGATAATGACCGCTTCGATCTGAAGCATCACCAAGATTCGTGCCCTTCAACACAAGATTGGCACCCGGAAGAAACCCTCCTGTACTGGAATCAGTCACTCGACCGGTAATGCGTCCCGCAATTTGTGCGTCAAGCGTGTTAGAAAGGAACATCATTGTCAGCAAAATGACAAAACCCATTATTAAAAGCTTTTTTGAATACGCTCGCATACTATCCTCCTACTTTTAACTTGCTTATTTGCAATGCATTAAAGGATTAGCCGGTACGAAAAAATTTGCCCATTCCTCGCTAAAAATTGAACTAAATTAAAAAATATTCTTGCCCGAATCATCACCTCCTTTCACTTCTAATTAATCAAAAATAATCCAACAGAGACTATTTTCCTCTATCACCTCCCTCCGGAAATTGTTTTTAAAATTCTCCGCAAATTATTCTACCAAAAAAATTAATGAATCGAAATTGCCCCAGTGGGTTTTTGATTTTTGCAAAATTGCTCAGATGACTTTGAAAACAGCTTGTCTAAACAACCATTTACGATAATTTTTCATCCTAATATCAGCGATATTTCTCCGCAGAACAAATCAGAAAAGATATCGAAAATATGAATCATTTGTCATCTTCATTGTATAAGATGTTCGTTAAAGAGCAATCAAACTTTCAAAAAAACTATATCCTGAAATATTCCGCAGTAGTGATGTTTTCTTTTTTAATATAATCCTCAACTTCCTGAATTACTTCACCGATTCTTTGTTTAGAATACCCCAATAATCTTAAAATATAATCAATAATTATGTAACCCACTTTTCCGGAAGTTACATCAATTTTACCCGCTCCCTTTTGCTCATAAAATGAATCGACAATCCCTTGCATCGCAAGTGCTAACATGTCTAAATCTTCTGTAGGAATTCTGTCGCCGAAAAACGTCTGTAACCTCATTTTCTTATTTTCAAAAGAATATTTATGAATTTCCGGAAGTCTTCTGACAACAAGCCATAAAGGGAAAAGTTTCGCGTTCTCGAGCGTATTGATATATCCAATTTTTAAATCCAGAGCAAAACCTACCTCAGGGCTAAAAGAAAGGTCGTGTATTTGAAAAATTTGATTTCTAAGAATTTGGTTGTAATTTTTACATATTACTTTAAGGATGCTTAATTTATTCGGGAAATAGAAATATAAATTTCCCATAGAAGTTTTTGCTTCCTCAACAATTTGCCGGACAGAAGTCTTTTTATATCCTTGCTTTGAAAAAAGCTTTTTCGCTGCCTGTAAAATATCCTGATATTTTGCGTTATCCTGTTTAATAATATTACATCCTTCTGAACATGGTTACTTTTGTCTTTACTTTATTTATGAATACTCCCACGCCCTCTCTTGCTTCTCCGAAGCGGGGAAAATACATCGAGCGATTAGACGCCGTCTCACAACATACATTATCTTTCAATGAAATAACTCTTCTATCTGATCTAAAAATATTCATTTACACTAATATTTTTCTTACCAATATATTCTTCAACTTCGTCAATGACTTCTTTTATTTCTTCGAGTGAATATCCCAACAACAACAAACTATACTTAATTATGCTATTACTGACTTTCCCCGAGTTATCAGTCAACGTACCGTCACGCTTTTGTTCAAAAAAAATATCATTGATTCCTTGAATAGCAATGGCTAAAAAATCAAGCTCCTTCTGAGAAATTCGATTGCCAAAAAACGTCTTCAATCGTATTCTCTTATTTTCTAATGAATATTGGTGGACTTCCGGAATATCGCGAACAACAAGCCATAATTTTGAAAGTTTTGGATCTTCTAATGTCGTTATAAATCCAATCTTAAAATCTAAAGCAAAACCTACTTCGGGTCTCAAAGAGAGGGTTTTAATATTAAAAATTTGATTGCGAAGAATATTTAGGAATCCCTCACAAATAGTCTTTAAAATAGTTAACTTGTCAGGAAAATAATAGTATAAATTCCCCATTGAAGTTTTGGCTTCTTCTACAATTTGCCGAACAGTAGTTTTTTCGTATCCTTGTGCGACGAATAGTTTTTTAGCCGCCACCAAAATATCATTGTACTTCTTTTCTTTTCTTTTCTTATTTGGGAGCTCTTCAGTCAATTCTTTTACCGTCAATGTAAGTTTTAATTATTAAGTAACTATTCAGCCTCGAAGCCGCCAAGGCTCCAAGATTTAATTAGTTATATGAATGACTAGTTGAAAATTTATAAGTAAAATAGCAATGGAAAAAAAATAAAAGCCTTACGGCTTAATTCGGCTTAATTCCGAAATTAGATTGGAGTTAAGGCGTCAGCCTTTTAAAAACAATATATCGTCTTATATTCAATTTTAACTGGTCATTCGCATTAGTTAATAAAAAATATCTTTTTGGGGACCGCTTTGAATAAAAATGTGTTTTGAATACTTACATTATTTATTTTGTAAATAAAGCAATTTAATAGCATTAGGACAATTCAGAATAAAGATATTTGCCAAATTATCAGAGCCGATGCAGAAACTGAATATGATATTTTGACAGTTTATTTTCATTTTAGCAGGATAAAGCCGGAAAAATAGTCGGACGACAAATAAAGACGAGAAAGAGATAATTAGTAAAACCATTGAACGGAGGAGCAAGCCAATCATTGCTATTATTCCCAATTTAAGATTGCAAGATAAATGGCACCAAATGCCACAATTTCTTCGTTCTGATTTACAATCATTTCCAAGGGCTGGGATGAAAAAATTAATAGAGCGCTGCTCTATAGATTAATATAAAAAATAAATTCAATTTGTCAAGTGTTTTTTTCACTTTTTTAATTTTTTTTCAATTTGGCTTTTCGATAAAAAAATGGCCCGCTATGGAAAGTGTGCGCACTCTTCAGGTGAAGCGCTTTGTTCATAAACCGCTCAGCCTAATTTTTAGGCCTGAAAGAATTTTTTTAGAAAAAATCCACTTTGGAAAAAATTTTCCTTGACATTATTTAAAATTTTAGCAATATTTATATTTAGTTTGAAAATCATCTTTCTCTCAACCTTGGAGGTTTCCATGACCGCATTTCCCGCTATTGACCAATTTTTGGTCTTAAAAAATATCGCCATTGTCGGCGCTTCTCAAAACCGGAGTAAATATGGCAACATCGTTTATCGCGACTTGCGCGCGAAAGGGTATCGAGTAGTTCCGGTAAATCCAAAGTCAGCGGAAATCGAAGGAGACAAATGCTATCCGAATTTACACGCAATTCCGGAAAAAGTGGACGGCATAGTCATCATCGTGCCGCCGGAGCGAACGGAAAGCGTTGTCCGCGAAGCTGAAAAAGCAGGCATCCGCCACATCTGGATGCAGCCGGGAGCGGAGTCCGAAGCTGCCATTCGTTTCTGCCAGGAAAAAGGAATGAACGTCATTTTTGATCGCTGCGTTATGGTAGAATCACGTCCAATTTAGCTAACTTCAATTTTATCCAAAAATTCAGGAGATTAGCATGATGAAAAAATCCATCTTCAAAACCTTAATTTTTCTTTCTGTTTTCTTCCTGTTTTCATTGGCACAATTAGCCAAAGCTCAATTTGATTCTGAAATATTTTCTGAAATGAAAGCGCGGAGTATCGGACCCGCCGGCATGAGTGGCAGAATAGCCGACATTCAGGCAGTCGTTTCTGATCCCAACATCATTTACGTCGGCGCAGCAACCGGCGGCCTCTGGAAATCAACAAACGGCGGCTTAACGTGGAAGTCAATTTTTGACGATCAGCCTGTTTCATCAATTGGTTCAATCGGAATTTTTCAGAAAAATCCCAGCATTGTCTGGGTCGGCACCGGCGAGGGAAATCCGCGTAATAGCGTCGGCGTGGGCAACGGTATCTACAAAAGCCTTGACGGTGGCCAAACTTGGAAATTCCTCGGATTGGCAAAAACCGAAAAAATCCACCGCATCGTTTTGCATCCGTGGAACGAAAACATTGCTTTTGCCGCTGCTCTGGGAACGACCTGGGGCGAGAATCCGGAGCGCGGAGTTTTCAAAACAACGGACGGCGGTAAAACATGGAAAAAAGTCCTCTACGTGAACGAAAAAACCGGCTGCGCTGATCTGGTGATGGATCCTTCCAATCCCAACAAAATATTTGCTGCCATGTGGGAGCACCGCCGCTGGCCCTGGTTTTTCAATTCTGGCGGTCCGGGAAGCGGACTTTACGTCACTTACGACGGCGGAGAGACGTGGAAAAAACTCACGGAAAAAGATGGTTTGCCCAAAGGCAATTTGGGCCGTATCGGAATTGCAATTGCCAGAAACAATCCGGCCGTGGTTTATGCGCTCGTAGAAGCGAAGAAAAGCGCTCTCTGCCGATCCGACGATGGCGGGCGCCACTGGCGCATCGTGAATCAGAATCGCAACGTGAACTCGCGTCCGTTTTACTATGCCCGTATTCGGATTGATCCGGAAAACGAAAACAGAATTTTCAGCCTGCAATCGAGCCTGCTATTCAGCGAAGACGGCGGCAAATCATTTCAACGCATTCGTTCGCGAGTGCATTCTGACAATCACGCCTTGTGGATTAATCCGGAAAACGGCAAGTTTTTGATTGACGGCAATGATGGCGGCGTAGCCATTTCGCACGATAGAGGCAAAACCTGGCGCTTTGTGGAAAATTTGCCGCTGGCGCAATTTTATCACATCAACTACGACATGGAGATTCCTTACAACATTTACGGCGGCATGCAGGATAACGGCTCCTGGCGCGGACCCAGTCAGGTGTGGGAAAATATGGGCATTCGCAATTTTCATTGGCAAGAGGTCGGCTTCGGCGACGGTTTTGCCACATTGAGCGATCCCACAGATTCCAACAGCGGCTATGCCATGTCTCAGGGCGGCTATTTGATTCGCTTCAATATCGTTACCGGAGAGCGCAAAGATATCCGTCCGCCGGCGCCGGATTCCGTCAAACTTCGTTTTAACTGGAACGCCGGCATTGCGCTCGATCCGATTGATGCAAAAACCATCTATTTCGGCAGCCAGTTTCTGCACAAGAGTACGGATCGCGGCGATAGCTGGAAAATCATTTCACCCGATTTAACCACCAACGATCCGGAAAAACAAAAACAGAACGAAAGCGGCGGTTTGACGCTGGACGTGACCAACGCTGAAAACTACTGTTCCATAATTACGATTGCTCCCAGTCCGCTGCAGCAAGGCATCATTTGGCTGGGTACGGACGACGGCCAAGTGAATATCACAACTGATGGCGGCAAAACCTGGACCAATGTCACTAAAAATATTCCCAAGCTACCGCCGACGACCTGGTGCCCGCACATTGAAGCATCGAAATTTGACGCAGGCACAGCGTACGCTGTTTTTGACGATCATCGCCGCTCCAACTGGACGACTTACATTTACAAAACCGAAAATTTCGGTAAAAAATGGAAAAGTCTGACCAAAAATGACCCCGTCGCAAACGCGAAGCCGCCGGAACGCTGGGGATTTGCTCACACGATTGAACAGGATCCGGTGAATAAAAATCTGCTCTATCTCGGTACGGAATTCGGACTTTTCATTAGTTTTGATGATGGCGAACATTGGATGAAATGGAAACACGGACTACCGACCGCCCCGGTTCGCGCCCTGGCGGTTCATCCTCGCGATCTGGATCTGATCATTGCCACGCACGGCAGAGCAGCTTACATTCTCGACGATGTTCGTCCGCTGGAATCTTTTTCGGCTGAAATTCAACAAAAACAACTCCATTTGTTCGAAATTCCCAAAACTTACCAGCACGAGACCAAAGCCATGCCCGGCTATCATTTTCCGGCAGACGCCTATTTCAGAGGAGAAAATCGCCGCTACGGCGCCTTGATCACGTACTACGTAAATCCTGATTTGGTGAAAAAACTGGAGGCCAAAAAGCCAAAGAAAACGTCCGACGAAGAAAATCAGGCGCCGCAAGGCAGACGTCAGTTCAGACAAGGCAAAAATAATGCAACAATTGAAATTCATGATCAAGCGGACAAATTGGTCAGAAAATTCGAAGCGCCGCTGAAAAAAGGAATCAATCGCGCCGTCTGGAATTTGCGCAGTGACGGTTTCAAAATGCCCAGCTTCGGGCGACGCCGGAGACGATTCACTCCTCCGGGACCGGAAGTTGTTCCTGGCGCTTACAAAGTCGTGGTGAAAGTCGGCGAAGAAGTAGCGGCCGGCACCGTCGAGGTTTTGCCCGATCCGCGGCAAAAAATCGATCTGGCTGCGAGAAAAGAAAAATATGAGTTAATGAGAAAAGTTGGCAAATTAGGTGAAATTGTCGCCGAGGCACTGGACAACATCAGCGCCACCGACAAAACCCTGAATATAGTTCTCGAAACGACTAAGGGCAAGAAAGACACCGCGCTGAAATCCCTCGGCAAAGAATGCCGAAAGCTGCAAAAGAAGCTGAAAAAGATCAAAGGCTTGTTCGTTTCCGTCAGCGAAAAACAAGGCATCGTTTCCGAAGATAATGTCTATCGAAAACTGCGATCCGTGCAGGGTTCGCTCAGTTCCTCTTACGACAAACCAACTCCCTCGCAATTGAAAAATCTGGAACAAGCGAAAAATGCACTGGATCAGGCGCTGAAAAAATACAACGTCTTCTTTGAGAAATCCGTTGTTCCCTTTGAAGAAAACATAATCAAAAGCGGATTGAAACTTTTCCCTCAATTCAAACCGCTGTCGATAAAGGCAGAGAAAAAATAGCGGGAGTGAAGGTGTAGTCCACTTTTGCAGTGGGCTACACCTTAAAAAATGCAGGTTATTTTCCCGGAGT
>JAADGR010000324.1 GCA_013152225.1 Calditrichota bacterium | reverse complement strand
CCGCCACGCAGACCACGGTTCCGATTGTCAGGACGGCTATTTTGCCGATATCGTCCGTCCAGCCAAGGGCATGAAAGATGAGACTGGTGCCGAGCAGAGTTACGATCGTCATTCCCGACGTGGGATTTGAAGAAACGCCAACCAGGCCGACGATACGTGAGGAGACCGTGACAAACATGAAAGCAAAAAAGGCAACGCACACAGCGCCGACAATTCTTGTTATCAAACCGGAAGATTCTCCAAGTACATGCGGCGTTACGATAATGACCAGAGAAACGATACTCACGCCAAGAAGGACGATCATCATGGGTAGATCCTGGTCGGTTCTGACTTTGCTGGCCATAGCAGCACTGGATCGTTCCCTGAGTTCGCGTAAGCCGATTTTCAGCGAATTGATCATCGTGGGGAAAGATTTAGCCACTGTTATGATACCGGCAAAAGCAACCGCGCCGGCGCCGATGTATCGAATGTAGCGCGTCCAGATTTGGTCCGGCGACATGTCCGCAATCCTGGTGCTCATTTCCGGGAAAAGCGGTGATGATAGCCCATGCCCGAAAAGATCGATGAGCGGAATAATTCCAACCCAGGAGAGCAATCCGCCTGCGACCATAATGGCGGAGACGCGGTATCCCAAAATGTAGCCTACACCCATTAAAGCCGGGCCCGCATCGAGACCAACTTCAGCTTTTGGGAGAACCGGCAGTTTGACACTGATTTCTTCCGGCCAGAGACGCAAAAATCCGGTCACGGCTTTATAAAGAGCGCCTATCCCCAATCCTTCGAATACGCTTTTTGCTTTGGCGCCGCCTGCATCTGAAGCGATGAGCACCTGGGCTGCTGCCGTTCCTTCAGGATAAGGTAAAACTCCGTGTTCTTTCACAATGAGAAAACGTCGCAACGGGATCATAAAAAGTACGCCAAGCACGCCGCCCAGCATGGCCAACACGCCAATTTGCAAAAGCGACGGATCGAATCCCCAGAGAAAAAGCGCAGGAATGGTGAAAATAATTCCCGAGGCCAAAGAAGAACTGGCCGACCCCGTGGTTTGGGCAATGTTGTTTTCGAGAATTGTGGAAGAACCGAGTATCGGTTTGAGAAGGCGAAAAAAAGCAACCGAAACCACAGCAAGGGGAATTGCTGTGCTGATCGTTAATCCTACCCGCAGGCCAAGGTAGGCGTTTGCAGAGCCAAAAATAATGCCGAAGAGAATACCCGCAAGTACGGCCTTGAGGGTGAAATCGCTTAGCGACTTTTCTGCCGGAATGTAGGGCTTGTATTCGGTCATGTAATGGGCCTTTCAAGTCGGTGGTTTTTTCAAAATATCCTGTAACGGATATTCCCATTGGCTATCATTGTTGGAAAATACAGAAGGAATAACATAAGAAAACATTTCCGGGAAATCAAGACTCTTTTGTATAAACATGATTATAACTTGTGTTTATAATATTTTAATTGATTTTTTGACTAATTAAAATTATATTTATTTTTATAAATTTTGCGAAAATGACTATTTCTGATAACTTGAAAATAATCCGCGACAGAATCGAAAGCGCGTGTTTGCGATCCGGTCGCGATGCTGACCAGGTCCGGATCGTTGCAGTGAGCAAAACTGTTGACGTGCCCGCTATCGAAAAAGCAATCGATGCGGGTGTTGTGATAATCGGCGAAAACAGAGTGCAGGAAGCATGGCGAAAGTTTCAGCAAATTGAGCGTCCTGTACAATGGCATCTCATTGGTCATTTGCAGACGAATAAAGTGAAAAGAGCTTTACAATTTGCCGATGTGATCGAATCCGTCGACTCGCTTCATTTGGCAAAAGAGATCGACTTGCGCGCGCAGGAACGAGGCAACGCGGTCGAGGTTTTTGTGCAAGTCAATACTTCCGGCGAGACGAGCAAATTTGGTGTTCACCCCGATGCGTTGGTGGATATCCTTTATGGCATTGCGGATTTACATTCTCTTCGCGTGACCGGGCTCATGACCATCGGTGCTTTTTTGCCGGAGCCGGAAAATGTGCGTCCGTGTTTCAGCCTGCTGCGCCAATTGCGCGATAGAGCGAATGCAGAAAAAATTGCAAATATAAAATTGAAACATTTGTCGATGGGCATGACGAATGATTTTGAGGTGGCCGTTGAAGAAGGCGCCACTCATGTTCGTATTGGCAGAGCACTTTTTGGTAAAAGGGAATAGTAATTTGTAGTGATCAAGTATTTAACCGATTGGTATGCTTATGTTTATTTTTCAACATTTATTTTCGGCCTTGGGTTCTGTTCTTCATTTGCTTTTCACATTATATATCTATGTTATCATTGCCCGGGTCGTTATCTCATGGATTAGAATAAATCCGTATAACCAAATTGTTCGTTTTATCGTCAGAATCACAGAGCCGCCTTTGGCGTGGATAAGAAAATATATTCCGACATTTGGTGGATTGGATTTTTCTCCGGTGATTTTGATTTTTGTAGTTGTGTTTCTTGACCGTTTTTTAGTCTCGACACTTTGGAGCATCGCAGCATTTTGATTTTTAACGCTGCGAAAAATTGTGGCTTTTAATTTGATAATTTATAAAATCGGAGAATCAAGGTGAAACTAACACCGTTAGATATCCGCAAGCAGGAATTTAAAAAGACAATGCGCGGCTTTGACCCGGATGAGGTTGAGGCGTTCCTGAGCATGGTTGCCGATGAGATGGAGCTGCTCATCAGGGAAAGGAACCAGACGAATGACGAATTGATCAAGCTTCGCACGCAACTAAAAGACTATCAACGCGTTGAACATACTCTCCGTGAGACGCTGGTACGGGCGCAAAGCACAGTGGAAGAATCACGGGCAAATTCGCGCCGGGAGGCCGAAATCATTATTCATGAGGCCGAACTGCAAGCGGACAATATTCTTAAAGAAGCAAGAGAAGAATTGATGGATCTCCGTCATGAGATCAGTTTGGTGAAAACGCAAAAAGAGTCTTTTTCCAGGCGGTTGCGCCACCTGTTGCAATCCCAGATCGAATTGCTGGATGTTATGGAAATGGATGATTACACTTTACCGGAAAGTGAAAATGCGCCGCGTCGTGAGCCTCGCAGTCGTATGGCAAGGCACCAAAGAGAACAGAAATATGAACAACAGCACGGCGGCAACGAACCGGAGCCAAGAGGCGGGGAAGAAATGAGCAGGAATAAAGATGAGCGAGATACTGATCTCACTTCGGGTCTGAATCTGGCACAGGATATCCGGGAAAAGAAACAGGAACTACCGCCTGAATCAAGGCCTGATGAACCGGAAAAGGGAAAGGGCGGAAGGCATATTTCGGATCAATTTATTATTTAAATTTGGTGGGTGGAAATAAAAGAGAGGTGGGTGACCATGAAAAATATTTTTATCATGCTTGTATTAAGCGTGTTTGTGTTTGCGGGTTGCAGCAGTAACCAATCCCTTTTGCGCATCAACAAGATTCAGAAAAAGCAGACTGTAACAATTACTTTGAATTCAGGGAAAATTGTTTCCGGTGAAGTGGCTAAAGTTGATGGATCATCGATCACTGTGATCGATGCGTTTAACAAACCTGTGCGTGTGAGAAAAACAAATATTCATTTGATTCGCGGTCCCAAGCCCGAATTGGACATGAACGGCAAGGTCATCAGTGAGAGAGAAATTGCAAGACTGAAAAAAAATAAAAAAAAGTACGTCTTTGCTGCAAGCGGCGGCCTGTTGTCTCTTGGTGTCAGTTTTTTTGCCAGCAGTATGCTCTCCCGTGGTCTGGATGGCGACAGCCGTGACCCGATCATTTATGGCGGAACTGCAGGAGGAACATTAGTGGGAGCATTTCTCTTTTATAAAATGGGCGCACAAAAAGATCGCCGGGATGCGATTAATGCAATTCGAATTAAAAAAAACAATACGTTTCGAGATTTGCGCAAGGAAAGGGAGCACCAGAAAAAGGTCCAGGAAGAACTGGAGCAGCTAAAAAAGGACAGGGAACGTCAGGCCAGGGAAATGGAACAATTAAAAAAGGAAATAGAGGCAAAGAAGAAAAAGAAATGACCTGATAGGAATGGTTCCCGATAAGCCATGTTTCTAAAGGGGCGAAATGTTCGATCAAAGTGAAAATGTTAAAAGTTTAATGGGGTGATCGAATGTCTCGCCCTTAAAACGTTATGTCTCGATCATTACGCGATAAAGGGATTTGATTTTTTGTAAAGTTAGATTAAGAAGAATATAATGATAAAGTACAAGCAGCAAATAACGCAGGCAGCGGATTTTATTTCCAGGCACATCGGTCGTGATCCTCAAATTGGCATTGTTTTGGGAACCGGTCTCGGGCCGCTGGCAGAGGAGATAAAAAATGCGCGGGCAATCCCTTATGGAGAAATTCCGAATTTTCCGGAATCGACAGTAAAGTTTCACAACGGTCGCCTTGTGCTTGGAGACTTGGTTGGCAAATCCGTTTTTGCGATGCAGGGGAGGTTTCACTATTATGAAGGTTACCCTATGCGATCCATCACACTGCCTGTCCGCGTGATGCATCGACTTGGGATTAAGACTCTGATTTTGTCCAATGCTGCCGGAGGAATTCGGCAGCGAACGCCGGCGGGGACAATTGCTCTGATTAGGGATCATATTAATTTGATGGGAAATAATCCGTTGATCGGCCCTTATGATGAATTTTTGGGTGAGCGGTTCCCGGATATGAGCCAGCCGTATTCAAAAAGATTACGGGATATAGCAAAGGATGTGGCCGCGGAATTAGACATTCCTGTTATCGAGGCGGTATATGCCGCGGTGAGCGGGCCTTCTTACGAGACCGCAGCAGAAATACGAATGCTGCAAACTCTCGGCGTGGATGCCGTGGGTATGTCTGTTGTCCCCGAAGTCCTGGTTGCGCGACAGTTGGGCATGGAAGTTCTTACGGTTACGGTTATAACAGACCAGGCTCTTCCTGATAAGATGCTTCCGGTCAGCCATGAGGAGGTCAGCAACGTGGCGGATCAGGTCGGGCCTGATTTTCGGCGGTTGGTGAAGGGAGTATTAAAGGCACTTTGAGGAATAATCTATCCGTTATTCTTCAAAAAGGAGATTTATTATGCATATAAGGAAAGGAATAATAACTTTTGCCACGCATAGGAATCATAGGCGGATCGGGGCTATATCAGATTGAAGGGCTGAGCAAGATTCGGGAAGAACAAGTTGAGACGCCGTTTGGCAGTCCTTCCGATGTTTTCATCGTCGGAGAGTTACATGGCCGCGAGGTTATTTTTCTTCCGCGGCACGGAAGAGGGCATCGCATATTGCCCACCGAAGTGAACAATCGCGCCAATATTTTTGCCATGAAGAAACTCGATGTTGCCTGGATCATTTCTGTATCCGCGGTTGGTTCATTAAAACCCGAATTGGAACCGCAGGATGTTGTCATTATCGATCAATTCTTTGATCGGACAAACCAGGCACGGGCAAATACTTTTTTTGGGAATGGCATAGTCGCTCACATTCAGTTTGCACTGCCGCTTTGCAGCGAATTGCGCAAATCTCTTTTCGACGCCGGAGAAAAAATCGGCGCGAGCGTAAAATGGGGTGGAACATATTTGAATATGGAAGGCCCGGCTTTTTCTACATTGGCGGAATCCCAGGTTTTTCGTTCCTGGGGAATGGACGTTATTGGGATGACGCAAATGAGTGAAGCAAGACTGGCACGCGAGGCAGAAATAAGCTATGCCACGCTTGCAATGGTAACCGATTATGATTGCTGGTACGAAGCGGAGACGGGCACCACGGTTTCCGTGGAAATGATTCTTGAAAATTTGCATAAAAATGTCGCCACAGCAAAACAAATTATCGTTGAAACGGTCAAAGCGCTCCCTGACGATTCGAACTGTGATTGCCATCAGGCGCTTGCCAACGCATTTGTAACGGATAAATCTTTGTGGCCGAACGACACAATAGAAAAATTAAAGCCGATTTTAAAAAAATATTTGTAAAGCAGAAAGAACTCAGAACCCTTATGTACAAAGAATTACCGGAAAAGACAAAATTTCCAGAAATTGAAAAAACAATCCTCGAATTCTGGCAGCAAAATAATATCTTTGAGAAAAGTATTAATCAGAGAGATGGGAAAAATCCTTTCGTTTTTTACGAAGGCCCGCCGACCGCGAACGGCAGACCGGGGATCCATCACGTTATTTCCAGAACTGTTAAAGATGCCGTTTGCCGCATCAAAACCATGCAAGGTTATCGCGTGGAAAGAAAAGCCGGCTGGGACACCCACGGCCTTCCCGTGGAAATTGAAGTTGAAAAAGCTCTCGGCCTGGACGGAAAAGACCAGGTCGTGGAATATGGTGTAGCGGAATTTAATGCCAAGTGCAAGCAGAGCGTTTGGTCCTACAAACAAGAATGGGACGAACTGACCCGCCGCATCGGATTTTGGGTGGATTTAGATCATCCTTATATCACTTATGAAAACAATTATATCGAAACGGTCTGGTGGATTTTAAAAGAGTTTTGGAAAAAGGGCCTGATTTACCAGGGACATAAAATTCTTCCCTACTGCCCCCATTGCGAAACGCCTCTTTCCAGTCATGAAGTATCGCAGGGATACGAAGAAGTAACGGATCCGTCTGTTTATGTGAAAGCCAAAATCAAGGATAAAGAAAACACTTTTTTTCTTGTGTGGACGACGACGCCCTGGACGCTGATCTCGAATGTCGCTCTCGCCTTTAATCCGAAAATCGAATACGTGAAGGTTCGCCACAATAACGAGTTTTTGATTCTTGCCGAAGAACGACTGGATGTTTTGGATGGCGAGTTCGAAATCGTTGATAAATACAAGGGCAAAGATTTGGCGGATAAGGAATACGAACCGTTTTTTGATTTCGTAACACCTGAAAAACGTGCATATTATACCGTCCCGGGAGATTTTGTTACCACGACCGATGGCTCCGGAATTGTCCATATAGCTCCGGCTTTCGGCGAGGACGATTACCAGTTGGGCGTAAAATATGATTTGCCTGTTGTGCAGCCGGTCAATAAAAGCGGTGCTTTTACCGATGAAATTACTCCCTGGGCCGGTCAGTTTGTAAAAGATGCGGACAAAGGCATCATTGCAAATTTAAAAGAAAGAGGCGTGCTGTATCGTTCCGAACCGATTGTTCACAGCTACCCGCATTGCTGGCGCTGCAAAACGCCGCTGCTTTATTATGCGCGAAAATCATGGTATATCAAAACCACAGCCATTAAAGACAAGCTGATCGAAAATAATAATAAAGTAAACTGGTTCCCGCGCGAAGTCGGCCAGGGACGTTTTGGCGAATGGCTGGAAAACAATATCGACTGGGCGCTTTCCCGCGACCGATTTTGGGGAACACCGCTCCCAATTTGGCGCTGCGAGGATTGTGATGAACAGGTGTGTATCGGCAGTATTGAAGAATTGCAGAAAAAAGTTCCGGGTACACCGGACGATATTGATTTGCACAAACCGGCAATAGACAACATTAGATTAACTTGTGAAAAATGTGGCGGTAAGATGGTGCGAGTGCCCGAGGTCATTGACTGCTGGTTTGATTCGGGCAGCATGCCGTATGCTCAATGGCATTATCCGTTTGAGAACAAGGAAAAATTTGAACATAATTTTCCGGCGGATTTTATCTCCGAGGGCGTGGATCAAACGCGCGGTTGGTTTTATTCTTTGTTGGTATTAAGTACATTTCTTTTTGACAAACCGGCGTATAAAACGTGCCTGTCCTTGGAATTGATTTTGGATAAAGATGGACTCAAAATGTCGAAAACCCGGGGCAATACCGTTTCTCCCTTTGAATTGCTGGATGAACATGGTGCTGATGCCTTGCGTTGGTATTTGCTCACGGTGAGTCCGCCGTGGGTGCCGACCCGGTTTGATTCCGATGGTGTTTTGGAAGTCAGGCGCAAGTTTTTGGGCACCCTCACAAACACCTATTCTTTTTTTGTCATCTATGCCAATATCGACAAGTTTACGTATGATGCATCGCAAAGAATTCCCGTGGAAGAGCGCCCGGAGATCGACCGCTGGATTTGTTCTTCGTTAACGACGTGTACAAAAAATATTAATAGCAATCTTGAAAGATTCGATTTAACCAAAGTTGCCCGCAACATCGCCGGTTTTGTTGTCGACGATCTTTCCAACTGGTACGTGCGCCGATCCCGGCGGCGATTCTGGAAATCGGAAACTGGGCATGATAAATTGTCTGCATTCCAAACGCTGTATGAGTGTTTGCTAACGGTCAGTAAATTGATGGCGCCCTATGCGCCATTCATTTCGGAAAAAATTTACAGAAACCTGACCGCAGATGATAACAGCAATTCCGAGAGCGTTCACCTGAGTCTTTATCCCAAGATTGGCGAGGCGCCCGTTGATTACCAGGATGAACTTTTGGAAACGCGCATGGATCTTGTTCGACGAATCGTTTTTATCGGCCGATCTCTTCGCAACGAAGCGAAAATTAAAGTCCGTCAGCCGCTTTCGAATGTTATTGTTGTGGCAAAAAGTGATAAGCGCAAACAATTGATTCAGGGTGTGGAGCATTTGATTACCGAGGAATTGAATGTTAAAGGAATAAAGTTTGTTTCCGACGAGTCGAGTTTGATCGTCCGTCGGGCAGAGCCGTTGTTTAAATCACTTGGTCCGAAATTCGGAAAAGCAGTGAACAATGCTGCCGAAGCCATCCGTGCTTTCTCAGATCAGGATATTCAAAAGTTACTCGACAACGGCTATGAAAGACTGGTTGTTGACGGCCATGAGGCAAAAATTTTTCCTGATGATATTAAAATTGTAACCGATAATAAACCCGGGCTGGTTGTCGACACAGAGGGTGACTTGACGGTTGCTTTGGAAACCGACATCACTGAAGAATTGCTTTACGAGGGATTAGCGAGAGAATTTGTAAATCGTGTGCAGAATATGCGCAAAGAAGCAGGGTTTCAGGTTACCGACAGAATTGACATTTGGGTACAGGCTTCACCGAAATTTTCTACAGCCATTGAAAAAATGCTGGAATATATCAGGAATGAAACTCTGGCCCGGGCTGTTAGGTTGGGAGAATTGGACGGGTTCTTTCAGAAGGATTGGAAGATTGGTAACGAGATTGCTTCAATTGGAATTACTAAAATTTAAATGGATTTTTATTATCCATTGGAATGTTGAAGCAAGCACGTGTAACTAAATCCGCCTGCATTTCATTTTTGCAGGCAATCAGTTAATCGTTGAGAAGGACGAAGACAGGTTGTATTAGTTTCTGGAGGTAAAATGACTGAAGAGCAGTTAAATCACTACAAAGAGATTATTCTTGCCAAGCGTGCCGAATTGCTGAAGCAACTTGAGCATTTAAAAAGCATTGGCCTGAATACATCGGTAAAGGATGTCTCTGGTGAGCATTCAGCCTATGCGTTTCACATGGCAGATCAGGGGACCGACGCCATGGAGCGGGAACAACAGTATCTTTTTGCTTCACGCGAAGGGAACTTTCTTTATCACCTTGACAGAGCGTTGGAGCGCATTGAAAAAGGAGAGTTTGGGAGCTGCATAAGTTGTGGAAAGGAGATTAATCCTGAACGCCTCGAAGCGGTACCCCATGCACGTCTTTGCATCGAATGTAAATCACGGGAAGAATTGACTAAAAAATAAAAGACTTGATGAAAAATTTACGCATTTTGTGGATTCCTTTGTTTGTTCTCATTCTGGATCAGGCGACCAAATTAACAGTAAAAGCCACAATGGAACTGTACCAGTCCATCCCCATCCTGGGCAATTTTTTTCGGCTTACTTTTGTCGAAAATTCTGGGATGGCTTTTGGAATCAGCATTCGTGATAATACATTTTTTACTGTTTTTTCAATTATTGCAAGCTTTGCCATACTGATTTATTTGTTCAATATGAGAGGCGAGCATATTTACGTTCGCGTTTCTATGGCCGTCATTTTTGGCGGTGCTATAGGCAATTTAACGGACCGGCTCATTCGCGGCCGTGTCGTTGATTTTTTAGATTTTGAATTTTTTGATATTCATATCCCGGCTTTTCATTTTCTTTTTATCAATTTTCCCGGCTATAGCATGACGCGCTGGCCGGTTTTCAATGTTGCTGATATGGCCGTAACAATCGGTATGGTTATGCTTTTTATATTTATTCTTCAGGAAAAGCCGAACAAGGACGAAACGATAGCCAATGCATCTGAAACGGAAATGATACGATGAACGGTCGATTTCTCTTGACATAATGATGTTTTTTTATTAGTTTCTTTTAACAAACCGAATCGGGAACGCAAATTTGCCGGTTCGGTTTGTTTTTTTAGTTTTGGGGGATGTTGCACAAGATTAAATTAAAAGTATCATGTAAAAAAAGGATTGCAAATGAAGCCTGTTTATCTGTCACCCGAACAGCACGAGAAACTATGGTCAGAGTTACGCCATCTCAAAACGAAAGACAGGACCAGGGCGATTCAAGATATCGCTGAAGCGCGCGAGCATGGCGATCTGAAAGAGAATGCCGAGTATGCCGCGGCCAAAGAAAAACAAGTCCTCATCGAAAGAAAAATTGCCCGTCTGGAAGAGACATTATCCAGGTCTCGGATTATGACGGAAGACATGATGCAATCCGGTGTTGTTCATGTGGGGGCACGTGTTAAAATAGTTGATGTGCAAACAGATGAAGAAACTGTCTGTGAAATCGTCCCCACGGCAGAATTCAACACTTTTGATCCCGATGCTGTTTCAGCGGATTCTCCTGTCGGCAAGGCTCTTATTGGAAAAAAAGTTGATGATATGGTAGAAATTCAGGTTCCTGTGGGGAAAATTTCATATCGGATCATCGAAGTTCTTTAACTTTTTCAACTGGCTGCTGCAAAAAAAACTTTCATAAAATTGCCTTGACAATATTTAACAAATTATGTATGTTATGTCAACGTTTGCGTAAAAGTAGAGCGGTCAAGATGTGGGTTCAACAGCAGATGTTTTTTGGGGTTCTTTTAAAAAATTAATTTAATATCGGTCTCGTCGCATGAACGTAAAAATGCGATAAAAACTTTCACTTATAGCTGGATCGCAATGAGTCTTGTTGTTTTTAAACTGGTATTCTTTTATATTGCTTCAACGCTATTCAACTGTTCGCCTTCAGCTAAAACCATCCATTCGATGCAGCATCGACAATCCATCTCCACCATTACATTTTTATTATTTTCTTAGTTAAAAATATAATCCGGAATATTTTTGATAGGAGTTGATATTATGAAAAAAATGTTACTTTATTTTATAGTTTTCACTATTGGTCTCTTGTGCTTCTGGTCGCAGGCATCCTATTCAGGGGTCACCGGTAAGATACGTGGAGTTGTTACGGATAAAAAAACCGGTGAACCGCTGCCTGGCGCCAATGTGATCATAAAGGGAACAAGTCTCGGCGCATCGAGTGCTCTGGATGGAACTTTTTTCATTCTGCTGGTGCCGCCGGGCAGGCGCTCACTTGAAGTGAAGATGATGGGATACAAAGCATCGGTCGTAAATAATGTTCAGGTCGAGATAGATCGAACGACTACAGTCAACTTTGAGTTGGAAGAAGCAGTCATTGCGGGCGAAGAAGTTGTGGTGGTTGCGAAAAGAGATTTGGTGAGGGCGGATGTTTCCGCTTCGGAAACCAACCTCAAAGGGAAAGACGTGGAAGCCATCCCATTTGCCAAACGAGTCGAAGATATGATCGGCATGCAGGCGGGCATTAGCGGAAATTTGGTTGAGGGAGATCTGAAAATTCGCCAAGGAGACTATTTTGAAAATGATGTTCTGATCGATGGCTATTCTACCTCAGACGGCAAGT
>JAADGR010000517.1 GCA_013152225.1 Calditrichota bacterium | reverse complement strand
GAACATATCACATTAAAATGCACACTAAAATCGACCAGTCTGTTTTGCTTTGCCACAACGTCCGGTATTTTCAGAGCATCAAGTTCTTTGCTTTCAAGATCAATTATTTTTTTGCATCTTACACAGACGATATGATGATGATGTTCGGTCATAACATCATATCTAACAGTGTTATGGATCGGTGTAACAACAGAAATGATCCCATTTCTCTCAAAGGTTTCCAGCGTTTTATATACTGTCGCCAAGGAAATGGTCGGGAAATCAGCTTTTATTGCTTTATGAATTTTTTCCGGGTTGGGGTGCGTATTATCCGTCATCAAGGCTTTGTAAATTGCCAGGCGCTGCGGTGTAACGCTTAACCGGTATTCACGACATTTTTCAAAAAAATCATCGAGCAGGTTTTTGCTTGTTTCATTATCCATTGTATACTACACCTTTTATATAATAATTATTATCAAATAATATAAAATATTTAAACTAAGATACAAGAGATTTTTTGCAATTTGTTGATTTATTTTTAGCCTAAAAGGGATCAATCGTTCACAGGGAAGGGTTTTCTCTCAAATTTAAAGACCGGAGTTTCGTTTGGTGAAACGGTTACCTGCACGGGCGGCGCAATGCCCCCACGATCCACCTGAACGCGGACGATGTTTGATTCAAGCCACGGGTTCGTGTAAATCCATTTATGTCCGTCTCCGTGAATGAACAATACGGGTTTGGCGAAAGCTTTGGCGGCTTTTCTGAATTGCGTCATGAACAAATCATGTTTTGACTTGGGGTTCGCCTGGGCACAAATGACGGCTGCGTATACATTGCCCGCATTTTTTTGAAAGCGGTTTTTTACCCAATCCGCATCAGCCTGCAGCACTTGGTTCCATACTTTTTCATCAAATACTCTTCCGCCAACCAGATTAATTCCAATGATCAAAACATTCTTTTTCACAAAGGAAAAATTTTCAGGACGTTTGGATTGATGTTGTACAGCAAACGACAGCTTCCGGTTTTTTTCAAACCGCAAAAAGTATTTTTCCCAAAAGGACCACGCCTGAACCGGGTCATCGCAATCATTCCATTCGTTATCCCCGGGGACGATAAAAGTCGGGATTTGCAGCTTTTTCAGATACCCGGAAACTTTAATATATACATTTTCATCGCAGGGCATCCCACCGCTTTTTATATCACCTACATGAACCATGAATTCCGATTTACTATATTTATTCTGTGCGCTGATTTGCTTTTGCAGCAGCGTGTCTTCGGATGCACTTCGAGGGACATCGCCCATGACAGAGAAAATGAGGTCTAAAGTATTATTTAAATCAGACGCATTTGCAATCTTGTAAAACAGTAGAAATAAAGAGAGAAGAATAAGAAAGGACGGGATTTTTTTTATCAAAAGAGTCTCCTTAAAAAAGCCATGTCATAAGTCCTTTTACACCGTACTTGTATTTTTTCCTGGCTTTTTTTACCTGTTCAATTGCCTGATAGTGGTGCTCTCTGAATTTTTCCAGTGTTGGCTTCCACGGAGTTTGCAGAAATCCTAACAAATGTTCGGTGTGAATATATTTCCTGCAATATTCAACCATCATTCCGAAATTCTCCGGGTGCGACCAATTGCTGCCCGTCGGAATTTGATCGTAACCATGATCATCGAGATCATTGTAGCTCGTCACATATTTTTTATCGTTCTCCTCTTTGTCTTTAAATTTTATTCCGTAATACCAATTACTTTGCAAAACAGTTTTTGGCATTTTTGCAAAGAACGCGGATCGATGGCGCCAGAGGTAATCGGACCACATCCAGGGCCGGACGTTATGACTTTTCAATACATCGATTAGAAAGTATAGATCATGCCACCATATTTCAAATTGACGAACGATTGAAATACTATAGTATCGTTGGTGTTCGTGCGTTTCCTCATCCATTCCCAAATGAAAAAGTCGAGGTTGATCAAAAATCTCGACAACCTCGGACAACAGATCGCGGCAGACGGAATAGTATTTTTCTGTCGAAACTCTTTGGGCGTATTCTCCGAGCCATGTGTCATGTGCCGTTGAAAAATTTAATTTCGGAATGGGCTCCAGCCCCAAATCACGAATTTTCTTCAGCTCGCTTTTTAGTTTGGGTACGGACCAGGCATTTTTCACCGCGATCTCCGGATGACTTTTATACTCTACTCCATCTCCAAGATCAATAACGACCATGTTAAGACCGGAAGCGGCCATTTTTTTCAACAAATCATTCCAGAGATTTTCATCAAAACGCAGGAACGGACGGTAGTAACGTTCTTCCCGTTTTGGTTCCGGCCGATCCTCCCACATGTTATAACTGAGGTGCAGGAGATTACCCCAGATCAAATCCTTGTCGCGTTTTGCTTCACTTTTGCGTTCTGTTGCTGCCAAACCCGAAGCAGCAAGCCCCAGTGATGCCGTGACGGTATTTTTGACAAATTCCCGACGGTTTACTCTCATTTTTAATTTCCTTATGTTGGTTTAGCTAAAATTATTTTCTGTCAGAGGAACGGCGTTTTTAACCCGCCTCTGTTTTACATAACTTCCAACATGCAAGCCTTGCGCGGCAATGACATCCTTGCCGCAAAACGGCTCTATAATCGTATTGCGATAAAGTTTTGTCATGGCCGGAATTTGTGCGGCCTTGCCGATTACCGTCAGTCCGGTGAAAATATGCTTGGGAAATTTTTCGTTTGGCTGTGACGCTTCTCCAACCCCAATTTCGGACTGTGCTCCAAAATATGCGCGCTTGTCGGCAATGACTTCTGTCAACTGCGCTTTTTGTTTTACAACAACATCATGCATGATGACCGAATCGATAACACGAGCCCCCTTTTCAATTCGGACACCGGGAGAGAGTATGGAATGAATGACTTGTCCATCGACAAAGCAGCCGAAAGAAATGAGCGAGTTTTTAATTTGTGCGTTTTTGCCGAAACGAGTCGGGAGGCGATCGGCGACATGGCCCTCGTCATCCAAATTCGTACGAACGTGCCATTGGCAAAGATTCAATCCGGAATCCCGACGCAGGATGTCCATATTTGAATTCCAGAAGGCCCGGAGAGTTCCAACATCCGCCCAATAACCATCAAAAGGATAGGCAAAAACCCGGTCATTTATAACCGCATCATGAATGATATTTTTGCCAAAGTCGAAGCCCTTCGCGTTTTGCAACACTCTTTCAAGATATTTCATTTCTATGACGTAAACTCCCATTGATGCGAGATTATTTTTTGCGAGATCGGGTTTTTCCTGCCAATCCAGAATTCTTTGATCTCTGTCCACGGTAGCAATACCGAAATGTTTCGTATCTCTCCACGGTACGTGCATCATGGCAACGGTAATATCCGCTTTTCTTTTTTTGTGAAATCTCATCATTGGGCGATAATCCATGTGATAAATATGATCACCGGAGAGAACTAAAACTTGCCGGGCATTGAATCTCTTGGCAAAGTTAAGATTTTGGGCCACGGCATCCGCTGTGCCGCGATACCAGTCGGAAGCATTAATGCCCGTCGATGGAGGCAAAATTCTCGCACTTCGGCTTCTGCCGATAAAATCCCATGCCTCGCCCGAACGAATGTGCTGCATGAGTGAATAAGGTTGATATTGGGTAAGGATGCCGACCTGATCGATTCCGGAATGCATGATGTTGCTGAGGGTAAAATCGATAATTCTATAGTTCCCGCCAAAAGGAACAGCCGGTTTAGCGCGGGTTTTTGCCAAAATGTTGAGACGGCTCCCCATTCCTCCGGCTAAAAGAAACGCCACACAATCTCTCATTTAAAAGTCCTTCCATTTTCCATTTTGGTTTTTGGAAAATCGGTTTCTCTTTTATTTGGATAAATGATACAATTTTTTCCTGCCTCCAGATTGGCGGGAATGTGTGTTCCTTTTCCCACCAGAGTTATCCCGGTGTTGAGCAAATTGGGATATTCGATGTTTGTACCGGCAAGTTCTCCAACGCCAACGTGAGAGTTTTCTCCAAAAACAACCCTCATATCAGAGAGCACCTGGGTCAATTTTGCACCCTTTTTAACAATAGTGTTAAACATTAGAATTGAATTTTCAACAACAGCGCCTTCCTCGATATGCACGCCCGGGAATAGTATCGAGTGTTTGACAATTCCGTCAATCCGGCAGCCATGATGAATCAGTGATTGTTGTACTAGTGAGTTTGGCCCAAAGAGCGAAGGTGTGCGATCAAGGATGTGCTTATTTTCAAGATTTGTGCGCACATTCCAGTTTTCTATTTCGAAAGTGGGATTGTCTTTCAAAAGGTCCATATTTGCTTGCCAGTATTCGTCGATTGTGCGCGTATAAGCCCACGGGCTGTGGAATTTGTAGCCGTAAACCCTTTTCTTATCCAAAAGCACCGGGAAAATATCATTGCCAAAATGTTTTGTTTCGGGAGGTTTCATCATTTCATCCATGACGAAATTGAGCGCTTGTCTGGAAAAAAGATAAATTGTCATGGAAGCCCAGGGAGAAATAAACCGGCTGGGTTTTTCGGCATATCGCAAGATGCGTCCGCCCTCCCGACTGTCGTCTTCAATAATCGCCTGCCCGAAGCGTTCGGCACCTTTTTTCGGCACTTTTACAAAAGCCAGAGTCAGGTCTGCGTTGACACTTTCATGAAATTTGATCAGCTTTTTGTAATCCATGTGGTATACATGATCTCCGGAGAGAACCAGGACATAATCGGGATCGTAATTAGAGATGAATTCCATGTTCTGGTAAACCGCATCAGCCGTACCTTTATACCAGTCTGAACTGCGCGTTCCTTTCATAGGGGGCAGCATGGAGATACCTCGAAAGCTGCCGATCATATCCCAGGCAGCGCCTGAGCCGATGTGATTGATGAGAGAGTCTGAACGGTATTGGGAGAGAATGCCTATACGGTCTATGCCGGAGTTCATTAAATTACTGAGTGGAAAATCGATGACGCGGTACAGTCCTGCAAAAGGGACTGCTGCTTTGGGACGGAAAAGTGTAATAACGCTCAGTTCTTCAACCCGTCCTCCGGCCAACACCATCGCGAGCGTTTTTTTCATATTTTCCCCGATTTAAATTCTGAAAAATATCAAGCTTCTTCCTTCGTCAGTACATTCATTATCCTGCTTAGCTCAACTATTTTAAAAGGTTTTGTAAGAAATCCGTTAAAACCGAAATCCTGATACTTGCTCATAATTTGGTCGTTTGAATAGCCGCTGGAAACGACAGCTTTTACCTCCGGATCGATTTTGCGTAATTGTTGGATCGTTTCAAGACCGCCTTTGCCGCCGGGAATGGTCAAATCCATAATCACGGCATTAAATGCATTTTCGCTATCTCTGGCTTTGAGAAATACGTCGATTGCTTCATTGCCATCCTGGGCAAATTCTACCTCGTAGCCGAGATGGTTGAGCATTTTGCCAAAAACTTTTCTGATGTTTTCTTCGTCATCCATTACCAGGATGCGTCCGTGTCCGGCTTCGAGGGGACTTTCTTCTTCCTCTTTCACCGGTTCTTCCACGGATGAAGCGGGCAGGTAAACGGAAAAGGTTGTTCCTTCATCGGGTTTTGATTGAACTGAAATATAGCCGCCATGCTTTTTCAGAATAGAATACGATGTTGATAGTCCGAGCCCGGAGCCGCCCTCTTCTGTGGAAAAATAGGGATCAAATACTTTGGGAAGGATATCTTGCGCGATTCCAGTCCCGTTATCGGTGAATGTTATTTTAAGATAATTCCCGTTTTCAAGAGGCAGGGCTTGTTCATCGGTGATCATTGTATTTTCCGCGCGAACACGGAAAATGCCTTCGTCTTGAATTGCATGAACGGCATTTATTGCGATGTTGCGAAAGACCTGTCTGATTTGTGCCGGATCGACTTCAGCGGGCCACAGGTCATCACTGAGTGAAAAATAAGGTTTCACATTCGATCCGCTGAGGGCGATCATCACAGAGTTTTTAATGAGCTTTTGAATGGACAACTTTTTTTTCAGCGGTGCCCCGCCTTTGGAAAATGTAAGTAATTGCTGCGTGAGTCCCTTTGCCCGTAGTGACGCTTTTTCCGCCGCATCCAGCATGTTAAAAACTTCCTTGTCGGGAGCTTTCATTTTTATCAGCGTAATATTGCCCATTATGGTCGTCAAAATATTATTGAAATCATGGGCGATCCCTCCGGCCAAAATACCGAGAGATTCCAGGTTGCTGGCTTTTAAATGCTCTTCTTCCAGCTTGCGATGTTCGGTGATATCACGAAAAACGAGAACAATGCCGATGACTTTACCTTTTTCATTGTGAATGAAAGAGGCGCTTGGCAGAATGTATCTTTTTGTCCCATCTTTTGAAACGAGCATGGTGTTCTGAGACATGCTGACAATGTCCCCTTTTTCCAGAATATTCTTTACCGCATTCGCATAGCGTTTTCCGGTTTTTTCGTTGATACATTGAAAGACTTTTCCGATTGGTCTGCCGATTGCTTCATTTTCTTTCCAGCCGGTGAATTTTTCTGCTACTTTATTTATTAATGTAATCCGGCCTCTGTGATTGGTACTGATGACGCCATCTCCGATCGAGCGCAGCGTAACGGCCAAACGTTCTTTTTGCGCCGCCAAAGCTTCCGCGGATTTTTTTCTTTCCAGGCCCCGGCCGATGATTTCCGCAAAGATATGAAAAAGCGCCAGGTCTTTGGAACGCCACTCACCTGCTTTTTCAATGTCGCCCAGACCGATATAGCCCGAAAGTTCCGAGCCCGAATAGAGAGGGAGAATGATGAGCGATTTAACACCCAGCTTGTGCAACAACAATTCTTTCTCGTCATCATTGTCATCGGAGGATTCTGAAAGGTATTTGACCAGGAAAGGATCACCCTCAGATAAGCGTTGCTGCCACCAGGGAAAAGCCTTGGGTTCCAGGCGGGGAAGTTTTTCCAGGTGACTCAAAGTGCCGTTTGCAAACCACGAGTGGCTGATTTCAATGACGTCTGCTGATTCCTGGCGATAAAATAAAAAGGCGCGTCCGGCTTTGGCAAACCGGCCCATGTCACCCATGGCCTGGTTTATTGCTTCATTAATGTCCGAGGCGGTAATGAACCAGGAAGAAATTCGTGAAACGGTTTTTTCAAGTTCCAGCCGGCGCTTAAGCGTTCTCTCTGTCTGTTTGGATTGGGTAATATCACGTACAAAAACAAGGTCCGCCGGTTCGCCCTCGTAGGTGATGAGCCCGGAATTGCATTCTGCGTGAAGAAGTGCCCCTTCTTTTCTATTTAGTTTGATCTCATAAGTTTGTTCAACCTGATTTCCCTTTAGCCGCATTTGATAATTCTCAAAAACCAGCGACAAATCGTTCGAATAGAGGTAATCTGTCAGCGATGTGCCGACCAGTTCTTCAATGGAATAGCCGAGAAGATGCGCAAGACGAGAATTGGCATATTTAATCATTTTATCCTGAATGACCATAATGCCATCATTGGCGCGATCAAACAGGTTTCTGTAGATTTCTTCACTTTCACGCCGGGCTTCTTCTATTTTTTCAAAGGCAGAAAGGTTCCTGATTTTGAGCAGTATGTTTGCCGGATTTTGTGCTTCATCGGTAATGAGATTTACTTCGAGTGCTCCCGGGAATTTGTTCCCGTTTCGCCTGACGTGGCGAACATCGCATTGGTAAAAGCCTTTCTCGATAACATTTTCAATAATGCTTTTAACGGTGTGTTCCTGGCCTTCAAGATGAAGTGCCGAAAGCGGCATTCCGACAAGTTCGTCTTTTTTGTAATCGTAAATTCTTGAAAAGGAATCTGTGACGAAACGGAAATTACCATTCAAATCAATAATTGCAGAACCATCGGCAATTTGTTCGGTCTCGAGGTGAGGGAGACGAGATTCTGTCTGGTCAGAGTTGTTCGTTTTGAAGTTTTGTTGTAATTCGGCTATCTTTTTGCGGTATTCTGCTAGTTCCCGGACAAGTTGATCCTTTGGTTTTTGCCCATCATCCATTCACATTTCCTCACATTGTCAAATCGAAAAAACAAAAGAATCCATTAAAAGGCAGGGTGTCATTATAATATGTAGCGACTAGTCATAGATTTTGCAGGAAAAAAATTTAGCATTATCTGAAATCTCCGGTAATAGTAAAGGCCGCCCAGAATGCCGGGTAGGGATTGATCTCTTTGTAAACAACTTTTTGCGCCATCACCAGCGCTTCGGCGCGCGATTTTCCTTCGGCAAGATAGCGAAAAAATCGTTTCACTAAAACGGCGGTTGCCAGGTCGTCGACTTTCCAGAGCGAGGACATCAACGAGGAAGCGCCGGCATAGATGAAGCTTCGTGACAAGCCGACGACTTCATCTCCGCCGCGTACTTTGCCCAAGCCCGTTTCGCAGGCGCTCATAGCAACCATAAAGGCCTTCAGCTTTAAACCAAATATTTCGTGAGCCTCCAGACGTCCGTCGTTCAGAGAATCCGGGGCGAGAAGTAAAGCGGAAAGAAGAGGAAATTTATCATCAAAAACACCATGACATGAAAATAGAAGTTGCTGAAAATTTGCACTTTGTGTATAGACTTCAGTTTCCGTTGCACTCTTTTCAGTGAAAATTTTGACATCCGGGAAATATCGTTTCAAACTATTTGCTTCTTTTTCAGCGAAAGGTAAATTCGATTTTCGATTGCCAAGATCGGGATTGGCAAAAGCAAGAATTTTAAGATCTTTTCTTGGCACCTGCAAGAACGAATCTCCTTTTGTGAGACAGAATCCCAGGACTGTTGCACTCGGTGCCAGAGAGAGAGAATATTTCATTCCCAGGTACTGGCCGGAGCTGTCCTGCAGCACGGCAAAGGGGAGGTAATGCATTTGCGCATGGGGAACAAAAACCAAATGTTTTGCCGATTGCAAATCGCTCATTTCATCTGCAATGAGCATATCGTAAAGCTTTTGCGCCGGTATTGAAACGGAGAGTTGTCGGGATAAGGCATTGCGCAGATCAAAAATATTCTTGCCAATTTTGTCTTTTTCAACCCGGCGGCTTTTTACTTTGATTGAATGAGATGTTACCACCCAGGTAAAGAGACGATTGGCTGTTACGTAATATTCCAACAAGGCGACGCTATCCGGCAACATGGCCTGAATTTTATCTGCGGGCCAAGGCTCAACAGTCGTCATATCAGACAGTTCGGGATTAGATTCCCGCAATTGAATCAAAAATTGTGAATAAGCGCTTTTCAGCCGAGCGATTTCTTTTAACAGTTCTTCCCGGGTTTCTTTTTTGCTGCTGAGTGAATACTGTAATTCACTTTCCCTTTCGGCCAGTTGGTTGCGCAGACTGTCCCCGACGGCTAAAAGAGTTTCATCCTGATTATTAAGCGAGAGTTTTCTGTTTCCCAAAAGATCTAAAAAGCTCCGGCTTTTGGCCCGCTCGACGATATTAAAGGCTTCTTTTGTGCGACTTTCCGTGACGAGCAGGGAAACGAGCGCATCGTAAACCCGGAGCTTGTCATCGATAAACCCAGATGCGTATTCTTCAACTTTTATGTGCGAACGCATGCCTTCGATCACGCGCACGGCATTATTGTAATTTTTAATTGCCGATTGGTTGTCGTCTTGCGTTTGATTTATCTCAGCCAATGTTTTATAGGCGCGCCACTCGATGTCGGGCATAAAAAGCTGCCCGGCTTTTTGCGTTACCTGAAGGAGGTGTGATCTCGCCGAATCCGTTTTCCCTTGTGCAAATTCAATGCGGCCGAGAACCAGTAAAGACTGCACCTCGTTTCGCCAGTCGCCGATTTGTTTGCTGAGCGCCAGCGCCCGCTCGCAATACAAAGCTGCTTCGCTATAATTTGCAAGATCACTTTGCACCGAGGCAATGTTACGAAGATCATAAGCCAGTCCTCTTTGGGAGCCAAGGGACGAATCGATGGCCGCCGCGCGTTCAAAGCTTGACAAGGCCTGGTTTGGTCTTTTATTTGTCCGATGAATCATGCCGATGTTTTTCTGAATCGTTGCCTGGTCCCTTTTGTCCTTGTTTTGGACGGCAAGTTCGAGTGCCTTGAGTTCATAATTCATCGCTTCTTTGGCGTCTCCTAAACTCAGCGCGATCAACCCGCGTGTCGAGTAAGCGACTTGCAGGAATTTGGACTCTGACCCGGAAAAAATATCCAACGCCTTGTTCTGGTTTTCCAGGGCTGCCTGAAAATTACCCATTTTCCATGAGACATTTGCCAGGTACTGGTAAGAGAGGCCTTCTTGTGTTTTTGCTCCCAGGTCTTTGGCCGTTTTCAGGGCCTCATTTTGCATTTGCAGCGCTTTTCTGTAGTTGCCGATTTTTTCAAAAGTCAGACCCAGGTTGTGCAGCGCGTCGATAAATTCTTCATCGGGTTCGTGGGTGCGGAACAATTTTAGCGATCGACTCAGGTAATCGAGTGCAGCAGCGTAATTGTCGAGATAGGAAAAATTCACCCGCCCGATGTCGCGAAGACACTGCGCTGTCCCATAGTCGAGATGGAGTTGTTGATATTTTTCCAGAGCATTTTGATAAAGTTCGATAGCCTTTTTATAATTTCCGCCTCGTTCAAAAATAATTCCCGTTTCGCGGAAAGATTTTGCCTGTTCTTCGCCCAACCCATATCGTTCAGCCAGGCGGGAGTATTTTTTGGTATATTCGGTCGCTTCTGTGAACTGACGATTCTGAGCGTATAAAAATGCCAGGTTGTTGTAACCCCGGGCAATGCTGCGCAGGTCATTTTCTTTTTCTGCAAAATCGTTCAATCTGTTTTGTGCATCTATCGCCCGGGTCCACAGGGAGCCGTTTATGGCTGTGTCGAAAATTTGTTGCAGCAAAAGTTTTTGCAGGCTTGGCTGTCCGCTTTTCGTCGCCATTTGGTACGCTTCTTCAAAATAATTAATAGCGTCATTCCATTCGCCCAACTTGTACGCGGCAAGTCCGATTCTGACCTTACCTTCGAAACCTTGAGAAGCGAAAAGCCGTTCTTCGGAACTTGTCATACCGCCAAATCCGTAAAGTTGATAACGCGCTAAATCCCCGTCTGAAAAGCCACGAGACCTGAGCTCGTGCTTTGTTTGCAACAAGGCTTCGGCAGCGGGCAGATGTTCAAGATTTTTATAAAACTGTTCATAGAATGCTGATTTTTTTTCAGGCCGATTTTCCGGCCATAAAGAAAGCAGGAGAGAAGGGGCGCCACTGTAGGTAAAGGCGCGTTTCATGGCAATGAAGGGATCGTTTGTGCTGCTGCTTTCCAGCGATGTGGTAAAATTCAGGTATACCAGCGAAGAATTGAGCGACAGCCGATACAAGTCTATGGGAGTAAAAACAGCCGGAGCGAAATTTGGAATGGTAAAACCAATTTGCGATCGCAGCGGATCAACGTTGTTCCATTTTCCTTTGACGTGAAGGTGCAGCATATCTGCCACGCTTAGCAATGGCATCTGTTCGGCAAAACTTGATTTACCCTTCACCTGAAGCGGCAAACTTGTTGAATAGCCGATTTTACGCAACAAATCGGCATACTGGCTTGCGCCGCCGAGAAAAATTTGTCTGGCAAAAAGTCTGCGGTTTTGAAAAGAATAATTATAATCGGTGAAACTGGTACTGACGACAATTGCCGGCGAATCCTTTTGCGGTAAAGTGGTTTTTAAAATAGCATCCCACGGATAGAGAAGTGCGGATTCATCCGGAATGAGAACCACTCGCTTTAACTGAGGATTGTTTTTCAAATCCGAAAAAAGTTGCTGAAAGACGCTGCCGGAATCCGGTGATATTTCGTTGTTCCTTTCCAGGTTGCCGGTGATTTTTTTCAAAGCGGAGAGAAAATCATTGCCGGACACTTTTATCTCCGAGAAGTGAATTTTTG
>JAADGR010000472.1 GCA_013152225.1 Calditrichota bacterium | reverse complement strand
AGCGTCTTCCAGTTCTTTTTAAAATACGCTCGCTCTTCATCTTCCGTTGCCTTCAGACCCTTTACCTGATCAATACGGTATGCTTCGTAAACCCATTTTTCTTCCCAAAGATGTAAATCCTCTGCAACACTGTCAACGCTTGCATAGCCTTCCTTTTCTCCCAACTCAACAAAAATATCGTTTTTCATCATGCGGCCTATTTCCGTTAAAAGAACAGGCTCAAATTCTTCCAATGATGATTTTCTTTTCAAATTTCTTCTATAATAATCCATATAACGAATATAATCGCGGACAGTTTTTATTCCCCCATTATATGTAACGAGTGTCTCGTCCAGCATGCCTTGCAAATCTTTGAGATATTGTTTGGATGAATCGGGCAGCGGATTCTTAAAAAAATCCGGCAAGTATAGTCCTGTTGGCAATCCATCATTCACCCAGTTAAACAATAATGGCGCCAGTTTGTCAACGAATTGCGCGTTTACCCTGATCTCCATCGGAGTCAAAATGGAATCCATTAAAGCATGCACAATTTTATCGGCTTTTATATCGTGCAGACGATCCATCATTCTTTTTCTTTTCACGCCGCGCTCAAGTTCTTCAACCTTGATCCCATGACGTTGAATATCAAGAACCTGAAACAATGCATAGCCGGTATCAAAAGGAATAGGTTCCGAAATCTCACCAACTTCCAGGTCTTTAATCCCATTTAAAATCTCCGGTCTGATATCCAAAAAGTCAATCCAGTCTGTTTCAAACCTCTTTTCCCGATCAAGCGGGATTTCCTTTTTGGCAAATTGCTTTTTCATATATTGCGGCAGTCCGATTTTACGTGCCTCAGCCAGGGCCTTCTTTGCTTTGTCATAGTTCTCGGTCGGCCATATTCTTATCTTAAAGTTGACGCTGCCTTTCTTGATAGCGTCCTGTATTTCATCCTTGGGAATTTTGACTTTATCATGGACATGCTTTTGATAGTACGTTTCCAGGATATCAAGGTAGCGCCGTTGATACATACGACGCTTGACGTAGGAACTTTTCTGATAGCCTTTTTTATAGCCTCCAAGAGCAAGCAGTTTTTCCTTGATCATATAATCCAGATAAGTTTTCCTGGGATTCGGTCCCGTCCGAGTCGGTGAAAAACTGAACTCGTAACTATACTTGAATTCATCAACAGTGATAACATCATTGCCGACCTTTGCAATGATTTCATTTTTGTGTACTTTTCCGCAAAATACAAACAAGCTTGCAAAGACTAATAAAATATAGCGGTATTTGATGTGAAGCATTGTGTGACTAATTAGATCCTTTTTAATTTATATGATTATGCGGCGCATAAAGGCGCCGCACTCCTCGTCGAAAAAATTTTTAAAAGTTGTTTGTATAATCATTTTATTTTATAACGGCAAACTTGCCTTTAAAAGTTCCTATGTCTTTTGCTTCTACAACATAAAAGTATACGCCAAAGGCAATTTCGGGGCCGTCTTCCGTTGTCATATCCCATGACTGACGACCATAATCAACCAACGAATTATGCTGAAGTTCTCTCACAAGTTTTCCGCTCGTGGTAAATATTTTTATCGAACATCGAGGCGGCAAATTTACAAACTCAATTTTTCTCGAAGCCCGGCCACCAAGATAGTACATCGACTCCAGACCACTGAACGCGACATAAGGATCAGGTACGACATAGATTTTTTTCATTCTCTCTTTAGCCATTTCCTTTTTAAAGACGCCACCCTCTATTTTAAATCGATAGACATCTGTTCTGTCGGGATTGCGAATGGTACGAAAACGATATATATCTCCCTTTTTGGGTGCAATAACGGGATTCAGGGAATCGTGAATATCTTTATTAAACCTGATTTCCCAGGATGAATAGTATTGCGTTTTCCCGTCTTTTTGATGAGGACCAAAAAGAATAACAATTCGAGTGCTGTCCCAAATTTGTCCCTTCATATCAGGCACTTTGTCGGCCGATTTTTTGGTCAAATCATAGTAAACTTTGACTCTCATTTTCTTTTCGTTATATGGATCTGAAACATTCCAGGTTGAAAAGTTAAGCGGAATGACTTCATCTATCCTACCTTGTGGAGTGTACTTGACCGTGCGGGATGTATCGACTCCCAAGTCTCCTACGCGAATTTCAAAATCATAAGGAAGGGCATATCCTTCCGCACGTACCTGAAGAGTATAGGCAAAAAGATTTGCATCGCCCTTGGCCCACTTTTGCCATTCCCTGGTTTTGCGTCCCCGTTTATCCCTTTTTATTATCTCTGTCCCGCGATGCGCCCAATCGTGGTCGCTATTCCACCAGTCACTACGCCGGGGAACAGGCCAGGTTAGGTCAAAATGCAGACCTTCATAAAGTGTTCTTTCCAAAACAGGCGGTATATTATTCATAAAAGCCTGGTGGGTGCTGTCACTCAAGTTAAACAACACACTGTCTGTGGTTAAATTTTTCAGCTTAATTCCGGTAATCAATCCATGATGCATGGTTGAATCCAGCTTGTCCAGCCAGTGATCGTCAGAGAACGTCATTTCATATTCGCTTCCTACGTTAATATGCTCTCTGTTAAAGACTTCGATGTTATGTCTGCCGCCGTAAGCAAATCCACTGACGTGTTTGAGTGCCAAAGTGTCCACAGTGGGATTTTCATACCCGGCAGCCATTTGGGTCGGTATAGCAACACCGGTGTTTCGATCTCTGAAAACGACCTCGCCAAGGCGATTGACGGTAATATTAAACGGAGATTCACTGGGCATTGCTTTCATGGGATGTTTTAAAGTAACCAGCCCGCGCTCGTAAAAATCGACATCGTTTCCCACATCGATAGAAGATACAGCATAAAAGTATCTTCTTCCGTTATCTACCAGCGTATCTTTGTAAGAATGTCTTAACCCACTGTCCGTGCCCATATTATAGTGCACACCAAGACCGGGGAAAGCAACCGGGTGTGGTCCCTTCAAACCGTCGATTTTATCGTAAATGGCGATGGGTTTATAAAGCAAAACATTTCCAAAAGCATCGGTAATCGTTTTTTGATCATAAAAATCGGGGTCCGTGCTTTTGTACACCCGATACCCTTCAAAATCATTGCCAAAAAACGGATCTTTTGAATTTTCGGCAGCAGTATCCCAGTAAAGCTGAACCCTTTTATCCGAAGCGACTGTAATGAGCGTGGGCTGCACCGGGGGCGTGAGAAAATGGTAATTCGCATTATATATCCGCTGCATGATGGACTTGTTACGAACAACGTCCTCATTGTCCTGGCCCATAATCGCAGCAATGGCAAAACGTTTGTATTCCATTTTATCCAGTTTTATTTCGCGGGCTCCAAATGTAAAAGCAAGGTTATCATCCGACTCTTCTATTCGTTGATCTTCTCTGCGCAAATATTTTTCCCAATATCTTTTATCGCTTAAAAGATCGTTATTGACTTCATAAGCGTAAACATGTTTAAGCCCGGCTTGATCCGCCTCATCAATATCGGTTTCGTCGAAATCCGGTTCACCATGATCCATCAAACCATTACATTCAGTTCCATCCGAATCGGGTCCGCGATATTCATTGTCCTGGGGTCCCACGCCGTCCGTGCCGACATCATCGTTAACCGGTTCAAAATCAAGATGATCGTTATGATTTTTATCTTCACCCTTGTCGAGGGCGCCGTTATGATTGGTATCTTCCGTATCCCAGATTCCATTGCCTTCACCAATATCCGGTTTTTCATAGTCCGGATCGTCCGGGCCGATTCGATCAAGACCGAAATCATCAAATGGCTGCCAATCTCCGTCGTCATCGATGTTGTTATGCATGGACTCGTCTATCATGTGGTCCGCATCATCATCTATTCCATTATAATCGATACCCGGGCTTTCGAGAAAAGCAAATCCGAATACGCCGACTTTTTTCTTTGTACCGAGCTGGTCGGGATATTTGTTCCACTGGTACATGATATCAAAGTCTGTTCTGCCACCTTCTCCGGTATAATCATAAGTAGCAACAATATAATTGAGATCATTGTATTGGCGTTGGACAATATCCGCATCAGCATAGATGCCGGTTACAACATGCGGTAAAACATAGTCACTGTAATTTCTCACACGGTACAGATTAACCAAAATATCTTCAGCCAGCGGATGAAACCAGGTGTAACCCCGACCCTCAACCTCGATACCGGCCCCGGCAATGCCGTCTTTAATCCACGGGGTTGCATCCGGCGTGCCGTCATCATTTTTCATCGGCCAATATTTTTCTGTTTTCCAACCATTCCACCAGTCGTTTTCATGGTCATCCATAACGTAATAGGATTCCTGATCTGCGATCGTTTTCTCGCCATATTCACCATTCCAAATGCCGGCCCTTTTACCCGGTTTACGGCTTTTTGGGGGTCTGTCATCACCAATATAAGAACCTGCCGGCCAGTATTCCGGCCATGTTCGAATGTCCGTGCTCATGGCCATACTTTTGATGAGCCTTTCAGGAGGTTCAAGATTGTGGTCGAGTATGCCATTAAAATTTAAATCTTCACCGGCATCCAGTGCTTCGTTATGATTCATATCCTCATCTACACCGTTCACCCATCCCCCGTAACCATCATTAAAGTATCCCGGCCGGGCAGACCACACACACTGGTGCGTTCTGTCGGATGACATTTGTGCGTTTGAGGAGGGTCCATAAATTCTAAAGTACGAGTCGCTCACAATAGGAAATTCTTTACCGGTCCATTCACTTTGCGGGGGGACAACTTTGCCTCTGTACATCGACATATCCTGCACTAACGCACCTATATAAAAGCAGAAATAGCTGCCATAGTTTAGTCCTTCACTACCGGGCCATCTTAATTTTTCGCCCGGTGATAAATCGGAATCGGCAAAATTGCCAATGTTCCATACAGGGCAGTAAATCAGGCTTCTGTCAAAAACGCCCCTTGCGCGAAATCGAACCCAATGCATGGGACTAAGGTTATACCTGTCAATTAACTGGCCCTGCTGAGCGAATATTTGCCCGGAAATTATAAATAGCAGAGCAATCAGAGCCTTATATATCCAAGATCGTTTGTTTGACATTTCAATACTCCTGTTACAATTTCTAAGTGCTTAATAAGCAGATATACCAACAGTGAATCTGTTTACCGAGTCCAATATCGACCAATCGGACCAGGAATAATCAACTGTAATTGTTGATTGACCAAGAACCTTATATTTCAATCCGCCGCCCAAAGTAAGCCCGTTTGTAGCGCCTCGTTCAAAGAGTGACTGATATCCGGCACGCAAGTAAAAAGCGTTCATTGTTTTGAATTCCATCCCCAGATTAATACTTTCCGTGCTGGAACTTGGATGGTTTAAATCGGAAGAAATGGTAAGTATATTATTTTGATTAAATTCCCAGTCATAAGCAAGACCAAAACGAAACAAAAGCGGCAAGGGATATTTCTCTGTTTCAAGATTTACCGGAACCTGATCATTGTTAAAGAATATATCCCGCCGTCCATCAGAGTCCATGGCCCTTGTCAAATCACGACCACTAAGTCTGAATTCAGGACCAAAATTGGCAATAGCACCACCAATCCGTAAGCCTTTCAATGCGGTTTTGTATAAAATAGAAACATCAAAAGCAATATTAGATCCATCCACGTGCCAGATTCTCTCATAAAAATACTTTGCACCAAGGCCGACCGAAATTCTGTCCGTTATGGCCATGCCCAAATACAAACCCGCTACCATGTCCTTGGCACTATAAAATTCTCCGGTCCCTTCCGGGCGAAAAATAGTTCTGACAGGACTTGTTCCGTAATCCAGCATTGCAAGATGAAAGCCCACGGCCCAACTCATCATCGGTAACGGAACAACGAGGTCCAAGGCATGAAATTTCGTATCAACAAGCCAATTTAACCGAGTGAATTGTGCGGCAATTGAACTAATATTTGTAATACCCGCAGGATTCCAATACAGAGCCGAAGGATCATCGGCAATTGCCGTAAAGGCACCGCCGATAGCTTCAGCCCGGGCGCCTACTCCAATTTCGAGCATGGTCCCTGCGGAAGTTCCTTTTCTGCTCACGTCGGTTTTATAAGCCCGATTACTTGGACTGAAATCCTGGGCGCGAACTGAACCTATGCTGAAAAAAACTACCAAGATGATTCCCAGCAACAAATTTATCGTTTTGAAAAATAATAGTCTTTTCATTTCATTCACCTTTTGTCTTAAAATCCAACTTGTAAGCCAAATTGTATAAAACGAGGACGTGAATACCAGGTCGGGTTATAGTCCGCCTCATCTCTGGTAAATTCTCCAACCTGCGCAAGGCGTGAATAACGCTTTCTCGCTACCTCGGGCAAATAAGCTGCCGGCCCTGCTTGTCCTGTAATGCTATTCACACGGTTTTCATTCAAATGGTCAAAGACGTTGAATGCTTTTATCATAGCCGTCCACTTGTATCCGACAAATTTAAATGATTTTGAAAGGAGTAAATCAAGCTGCCAACGGACCGGCTTTCTACCCTTGTTATCCCATTCTCCTCCGGGGAGATCAATAGACGGATCAAGTGTTGCCGGTGTAAACGGGAGCCCGGATCCAATCTGTCCGATAGCTGCTATATTCCAGGTGGGTGTCGGATGAATCGTTACCGATGCATTTAAGGTATGGGTCTGATCCCAATTAAGATAATTAATTTTCCGAATCGCCAGATTATATGCACCTTTGCCATGCCCGGCGATGACAGAAATATCCCTCAAGGTTTCAGCATTACTCGCACTTCCCTTGGCGATCATGTAAGTATAGTCAACCCGTGAAGATAAAATGCCACCGGCAAGACCTTGATTAAAAGCAATGGTAAATCCCATAGAATTTGCGTATTCTTTATTGACATAACGATAAAACGTGGCCGCATTACTCAAGGTCAGAATTTCAATACCCAACAGATCGCGAATATCTTTATAGTAAACAGAAGATTCGAAGGAAATATCCGAAGTCAGTTGCTGCTGCAGTCCTACTTCATATTGAACTGTCCTTTCTGCTTTTAAATTTGGGTTGCCAATTCTTGAATCAGCAATGCTATATTGATTATAATTCTCAAGCACAGGGTTTTGATACATCTTTTGATAGCTCGGCATCTGGAAAAAATGTCCATAAGACAATCGAAGAGCACCCCTGTCGGAGATTGGGAATGAAAGCCCAAAGCGCGGACTCAATTGCCATTTCATTTTTGCCGGAACATAAAACATCGCGTTACCGACCAGCTCAGGCGGAACAATGGAATAATCAGGTGCGTAGCGATCCCTTGGCCAGTAAAAATCCGCCCGAAGACCAGCATTTAAAATCAACTCACCCATCTCCAGTTTTGTTTGTGCGTAAGCAGAACCATCCCGCGGTTGACGATCGTATTCAACAAAAAACTGTTGATCGCGTAGACTGTCGGGGGAACTCTCTCTTAAACGCTTATGGGAATACAAATAGTTGCTCGTTGTATCTTTAAAGAACTCGTACTGAAAATTATATTGCTCGATCTCTGCACGAGTATAAGGAAACTGCATCTCTTCAAAACCGAAAACTTCGCGCATGGGAGCGCTTTTATAATGGTAATCATGAAGCTTGCCTTCGAACCCGGCTTTCAGTTCAACAACATGATTAATCTGCCAGGTTATATCACCATTCACCAAATGTGTTTTTTGATCAAACCAGGATCGATTCCAACTACTGATGCCGCCAAAATCAAATCCTGTTATTTGTCCCGGGTCCCAGGCGTTGATCGCAGTGGTCTGATATCGAGGATCCTTCGCGCTTTTATACTTGTATGATTTATTAGAGTTCGTTTGGTAAGAATAACGCAAGTTAAAAAATATGTTTTCAGCTAATACACTTGTCATTGTCAGCATGTGTGTAACGGCACTGCTCCACCCCTCAGGTGTTCCGCCAGGACAAAATCTCCAACTGCTGCTAAAAGATTTGCTATGTCCATTATTATGAAAAAAGTTATAGGATAATGTAATAGCATTAAAAGGCTGATAAACAAGCTTTAAATTGTAATTGTACCGCTTACCCCAGTTCATGGGTACAATTTTGCCATCTCCAGTATGCAAAGAATCAGGTAATGGGATAACAAAATTGTCTTCCGGATCATAAATCGCTCGATACCATTCCCGATAGACTTTAATTTCCCATCCGTCTGTTGGCATAAAACGGCGCTGCCCGTTCAGAAAACCATTATTATTAACAAGACGTCCATTCAGAAAAAAGCCCAGTTTCCCCAATTTTTTGGGAAAAGGGAGAGGCCCGCTAATTGAGAATTTTATTTCCTTGTCCGTAACAGGATTATAGGAATCAAGGCCGATATACATCGGCTTTCTCGGCGCATAATATCCGCCCGTCCAGACTTCAGCCGTACCATCGAATTTATTTTCAGGAACTTTGGTTACAATATTTATGATACCTGATTGGGCAGCTCCATATTCAGCATTAAAAGTTCCGGTGATAACCTGGAGCTCTTTAACGAAATTCGTTTCAACCGTAACGTTAGAGCCACCACCCTGGCTGAAAGAATTTGATACCGGGATGCCGTCAATCATATAGGCAACCTCGCGGCTTCGTCCACCGCGAAAGTGAAGCGCCCCTCCTGATCCGGTAACAACACCAGCCTGCATCTGGATGACTTGCGAGAGATTCGAAACAGGCAAGGCGTCCATTTCTTTCGAGTTGACATACGAGGCGGTATTCGTGCGATCAAATTCAACAGGTTCACGCCCGGCGACAATGGTCACCTCCTGGCCCTCGATGACGGTCATAGAGAGTTCACAATTCACCTTGGTTGTTCTGTCCGTATAAACCTGCACGCCGGTGATGCGCGTCGGTTGGTAGCCGATCATTTGCACTTTGAGTGAGTATTCCCCTGGCGGCAAATTGAGAATTAAATAATTCCCGTTTGCATCCGCTGCCGCACCCCGATTGGTGCCTTCAACAACAACATTGGCGCCGGGTAAAACTTCTCCCGTATCTTTATCCTTGACGACACCGGAAACTTTGCCCGTAACCCCGGCAAAAAGTATCGTACTGAAAAACATGGAAACAGCCAACATTAAAAGAACATGCTTGTAATTAAATGCTTTAGAATTCACATCTCCGCTCCATATTAAAATTAAAAATCAATTCATTCTTTGGTGCAATATTCTACCTTGCAAAATGTGCTTTTCTCAGAAACAACTTTTTACCAAGCAGCTTCCACTTGGGAAAGAACGCGGTCTGTTGATCTTCGTACATGAAATTGGGTTTTAATTATTTCTTCGGTAAAGGGTAAATTATCTTTTGACTCAACATGCTTGATAAGCAAATCGAATGCTTTCTTTCCCATTTCCCGTAATGGATGTGATATAGTCGTCAGCGGGCAAACAAGATAGGGGGAGACGATGTTATCAGTAAATCCAATCATGGAAATGTCGTCAGGAATATTTAATCCCTTTTCAAGAATAGCTTTGATTGCTCCAAGGGTAATAATGTTTCCGGAAATTAATAGTGCAGTAGAAGGATTCGGAAGGGATAATATCTCGAGCGTTGCTTCATAGCCGCTTTCAAAAGTAAAACCGTTTCCGCAAATTAAAGCCTCATTTCTTTCTAAATTGTATTCCTCAACTGCTTTCTTGTACCCAGCAAGTCTTTTTCTAATTGTATAAATGTTCTGTCTTCCGCTCAAAAATCCAACTCGTTTATGTCCCAGCCGCGCTAAATAAGCAACTGCTTTAAAGGCCGCATCCTCGTTATCACTAACAATGGCATTTGCTTCCATATCCTCAAAACAACGGTCGATCAGAACAAACGGATATTTTTTTTCTTTCAAATCAAAGATATGACCATCTGAATCCTGAACAGGAGCTATGATGAGACCATCGACACCTCGGCTGATCAAGTTATTGACAAAGTGTACTTCCTTTTCCTGTTCTTCATTGGTATCACAAACAACGAGGGTATAGCCTGCCTTATAACTTTCAATTTCAATGCTTTTTGCAATCTCTGCAAAAAACACATTTGAAATATCGGGAACAACCAGACCGATGGTGTGACTCTTTCCCAACCGAAGGGCTCGGGCTCTTTCATCAGGAAGATATTTCAAGTCTTTGGCGGCTTTTTTAATTCGTTGACGAGTAGCTTCCGGTATTGGAATGTTTTCTTTGCCCCGAAGGACTCTGGACACTGTGGAAGGATGAACTCCGGCCACTGCAGCAACATCTTTTAGGGTTGTCAGAATAGAAACCTTTCTCTATGGTGACTCTTGTTACAATCGTTTGCCTCAAACGGTAAACTAATTTACAAAAAGGATTCTTAATGTCAAGTAAAAAAATAAATAAAAATCATCAAAGCTTGAAAATGCATTAATTTAAGCAAATCCCGTTATTGATTCTTAAAATTTTAATCATTAAATTTTGTTCATATTCAGACTCATCCACGACAAAGATTAAATAAATTTCTGTAGAAAGAACAAAACAAATGATCAGGAACATCATCTTTGACTTTGACAGTACAATCATTAATGCAGAAGGTATTGAACTCGTCATTCAAAACGCGTTACAAAAGATTGAAGAAAAAGAGCGGGACGATAAACTCAAACAGTTGCGTGAAATAACAAATACTGTTACCAACGGCGAAATGCCCCTGAGCGAGGCTTTTCACAAGCGTTTTGCTTTAGCGGAAATCACACTCGCGGATGTGAAAACCGCTGCCGAAAAAATTCTTGAAACCATAAACCCCACGGTCAAGGAGACCATCTCTGCTTTGCAAAGCCGCGGCAAATCACTTTTTGTTTTCAGTACAAGTTTCGAGCAAATCGTAAAACCGGTAGCAAAAGAGTTGGGCATAAGCGAGGAGAATACTTTTGCAAACAGGATTCGTGCTCAGGGAAATCAGGTTCTCGGCGTAAACGAAAAGCGCCCGCTGTTTATGAGTATGGGAAAAGTTTATATCGCCGAATGGCTAAAAAATGAGGGCCGGCTGGAGGGTGGTGATACAGCCGTTGTCGGTGATGGATTTTCCGATCTCGCCATTCGCAAAAACAACATTGCGCAGACGTTTGTTTATTTTTCCGGGTCCAACTCCCGGCCCAACATTAAAAAACAGGCGGATTTTGTCGTTGACCGATTTGACCAATTATTACCGCTTTTTTGTTCGACGGAAGAATTATCAAACGAGTCAGCCAAAGCCTTTGTGATTTCATCTCCGCCTGAAAAAGAAGAAACACCGCAAATCATTTTGCTTGAAAATATCCACCAAAGTGCAAAAAACCGGTTCGTACAAAGTGCTTGCAATACCGAACATTACAAGGTTTCCTGGAGTGAAAAAGAATTATGCTCTCGGGCAGAAAATGCCAACATTTTAGGGATTCGCTCAAAAACAAAACTCACCGCCGGGGTCATCTCGTGCCTGCCCAATCTTTGGGCAATCGGAGCTTTTTGCATCGGCACAAATCAAATTGATTTAACCGCGGCAACCAATTCCGGCCTTCCGGTGTTTAACGCGCCTTACAGCAACACACGGAGTGTTGCAGAACTTGTGGCAGGAGAAGTCATTATGCTCATGCGCCGCATCATTGAAAAAAGTTCCGCAGCACACCAGGGAAAATGGCTAAAGGGCGCAAGCGGGTGTACGGAAATCCGCGGCAAAACAGCAGGGATCATAGGCTATGGCCACATCGGTTCACAAGTTTCGATCCTTCTGGAAAATCTCGGTATGTCGGTTATTTTCCATGATATTGCCGACAAGCTGCCCCTGGGAAATGTCAGGCGGGCACAGGACCTGCATGACGTGCTCACACGCTCGGACGTCGTAACACTGCACGTACCGGATACGGCGGAAACGAGAGGGATGATTGGCAAGAAAGAAATTTCCATGATGAAAGATGGCGCCTTTCTCATCAA
>JAADGR010000208.1 GCA_013152225.1 Calditrichota bacterium | reverse complement strand
TTGCATAACTTCCAAAAAGCACAGCATCTTTTAATGGAATATTGTTGTTTTTTAAAGCGATTAAATATGTTTCAATTTTTTCTTTTATTTCAGTTGGGATTTGAACCATTTTAAGTAATCCTTTACCTGATCGAAACATACTTTCCGCAGTCGCCAAATCATGTTCTGCACTCTGCAGCCAATATTTAATATGTTCTTCTTTTGTCATAACAACCATTTTTTTGAAAACAAAAGGAGCCGATAAAAAAACATTTTTGGTTCCGGTTTATTCGGGTACTGCCGGACGTCTGCCGGTTTGTTCATGACCAGCTTGCGGGTTGAAATTGATCCAGACCAAGTGTCCTTTCCAACAGCATATCCTGTCGCAATCTCCTCATGAATATTTTCATTCGGTTTCCATAGCTTCTACAGGAGTAATATTTTGCTCAAAGACTTTGCAAGTTAAAATCATGAGGAGGCAAAGTACTGCTTTTTCAATATTTATTATAACGATGTCGCTACCGGCGACTTTTGCTCGATGAGAGCGCGCAACCTCTTGCTACTCGAATAAATGGCATGAATATCCATTTTTTGCTGCTCGCTCAGATTATTATCTTGTTCGTTTGAATAGAGCTCGTAGCAAAGCGCCTCGATAGCACCTGTAGCTAACTTTAAATCTTCGAACCATTCCGAATCATCAAGCGGCCTAGCAATTTTTACGCGCCGGATATTGCCATTGACGGGTTGCTGGCTGTTGTCGTACGGTTCTTTAATTTTATTCATGCGAATTATATTTTCCACGATATTGACCAACTCACGATGCCCAAAAGGTTTGTCTAAAAAGGCTCGTAATCCCCACCTGAAGCATCCGTCCAGATTTTCTATGAAATTGGGGCGTGCGGTTAAAAAGACCACGGGAGTATTGCGGATTTCTTCATATTCTGAAAAAGTAGACAAATTGCGAAGGAATTCCGTTCCATTCAAATCGGGCAAAAGATATTCCAAAACAATAGTATCAGGTTTTTCGATTTTGGCCTTTTCCAGTCCATCTTGTCCCCGACGGGCAGATATAAAATCAAATCCCGCACGGGTAAAAATCCGTTCGCCGATGACCAACATATCGATATTGTCGTCAATAAGCAATACCTTATAGTCCGACATGTTTTAAATATCCTCCCGCTACATAAATTAAAAAAAGTTAAAGGATAATGTCTTCAGAGTTTTCTTCTTCCAACAGAACTTTTTGCCTGTTAGAAATTTGCGGTAAATAAACCGAAAAAACGGAACCGCGCCCCTCTTCACTTTCAGCCTCAACATGCCCGCCATGCATTTCAATGATTTGTTTAACAAGCGGCAATCCCAAACCGGTACCCGTTATCTCACGAAGATTTTCGCTCTCGGTAACGCGATAAAATTTATCAAAAATTCTGGGCAATGCTTTTGTCGGGATTCCATATCCCTGGTCATGTACTTCAACAATAACCTGGTCCTGGGTGCTTTTCAGAACGAAATCAATTCGAGTGCTGCCGGGGCTGTATTTGACGGCATTGGAAAAAAGATTTAGAAAAACTTGTTCCATCATGCCGCTGTCCGCTTTTACATGAACGCTTTTTGCGGGTTCATGAATTTCAACGTCGATTCCTTTCCGTGTCGCAAGATAGGAATTATTTCCAACGACCATTTGTATGATTTCAAGCAGGTCCAGCTTAACTTTGTTCGGTTGGATTCTCCCGGATTCGATCCGTGAAATATCCAAAAATTTATTGATAAGATCACTCAGACGCGTCGCTTCTTTCAAGATGATGCCGGCATATTCCTGGGACTGCTTTTTCGTAATATCCGAATCGAGAAGTAATTCACTGAAACCGGAAATGCTGGTGAGGGGAGACCGCAATTCGTGAGCAACCATTGAAACCAGTTCTGTCTTCATTTTATCTATTTCTTTTTGCTGGGTTACGTCGCGCAAAATGGTTACAATCCCCACCAGTTCACCATTGTCCTGCTGAACCCGCGCCGCCCTTGCCTGTAAAACCCGTGATTTCCACGAACGATTTCCTTTCACAGTGATTTCAGCGGCAGGCAATACTCGGCGCCCGGTTTTCGTTGCATCGGAAATCAAATTCGCCAGTTTGGGCTCCTGAATAAAATCTGTCAGCGGATGGTTCAAAACTTTATTTTCATCCAGACTAAACCACTTTTCCGCCGATGAATTGATGACCAGGATGGAAAGTTTCGGATCGGTGACGATCACGCCATCAGCGATGTTGCGAATGATGGTCTGCGTTTTGTTCCGTTCAGCAATAATTTTTGCGAGGTTCATGTCATCGAGACGGCGGAGTTCCGTCGTCATGTAATTGAACAAACGCGCCAGACGCCCAACTTCGTCATCTGATTTCACTTCAATTTGGTGAGAAAAATTACCCCGGGCAATTTTGGTTGCCCCTTTGGTAATTTCAGATATTGGAGTGGTCAAATATCTGGACAGGTAAAAAGCAATCACACCCGCCAGCAAAAGCGCAAGAAAAACAACTCCCAGAAACTCGTGAAACAAACCACCGGAGCCGTTTAATATGCGGGAATCACTTCCCACCCAGAAAAAGATAAGTATTAACAGAGGCAGCATCGATGCTGTGATTAGCGCCAAAAATATTTTGCGAAAAAGCCTGCCTCTAATCTGCTGCCGAATCCAATTTGTCATTTTTATCCCTACCCTTCATCAACAACACAATTTCTACCCAAGGACTTGGCGTGGTATAGTCTTTGGTCAGCCTGGTGAATCAGTTCTTCAAGATTCGTTGCATTTTCCGGAAATGTTGCCACGCCTATACTGATGGTAATTTTTCCATTCGGTTGGGTATCCTCGTTTTGAAATTTTTGATCTCCGACCAAAATTCTCAATTTCTCTGCAACAATTTTTGCGGCATTTTTATTCGTTTGCGGCAAAACAATAACAAATTCTTCTCCACCATAGCGCGCTGCAACGTCGATACCGCGGATGTTTCCGGTCATCAACTTTGCAACATTTCTTAAAACCTCATCCCCTGCAAGGTGGCCATACGTATCATTATAATTTTTAAAATGATCAATATCCATCATAATTAACGATACCTGAGATTTATGCCGCCTGGCCCGTTTAATCTCTTGCGTTAAAAACCTTTTAAAATAGCGATGATTATACAATCCGGTCAATCCGTCTTTTACGGCAAGCTCCCGCAATCGTTCTTTAGCCTGCTCGAGCTGGAAAACTTTTTCCTGCAACTGATCGTGCAATCTTTTTATCCGAAGCAGAGATTTGGTTCTTGCCAAAAGCTCGAGTTTATTGAACGGCTTGGTGATAAAATCATCCGCACCGGCTTCTATTCCTTTTACTTTATCTTCAATTTCGTTGAGAGCGGTGACCATAATGATGGGGATATATTTGGTTTTGTCATTGTTTTTCAAAATCCTGCATGTTTCAAAGCCATCCATCTTGGGCATCATAACGTCGAGGAGAACAAGATCGGGCTTTCCATTTTCAACCTCGACAAGTGCCTCCTCCCCGTTGCGGGCGAAAAGGATTTCATACCCGGCCGGAGATAAATATTTTTGCATAAGTTGGATATTTACAGGAATATCATCAACAACAAGAATTTTACCTTTTTGGTTGTTCTTTAAACCTTCCAAAATAATCCTCATTTATCTGAAAATAGATAGCGAATATTTAATTCACGCGCGGCCATCGCTTCATCCAGACGCGAAACCGGAGTTGTTGTTGGCGCCTCGTGCAAAACTTGCGGCTTTTCTTCCGCTTCCTTTGCTATCAGGATCATCGCATCGGCAAAACTTTCAATGGCTGCTTTGCTTTCAGTTTCCGTCGGTTCAATCATCAAAGCTTCATGGACGATAAGCGGGAAATAAACTGTCGGAGCATGGAAGCCAAAGTCCAAAAGCCGCTTTGCAATATCAAGAGTTTTCACGCCGTATTCGAGTTGACGCTCGCCGGATAAAACGAATTCGTGCATTGGGGTTAATTTATAGGGCAAATCATAATAATCTTTGACGAGACTGAGCAAGTAATTGGCATTAATGATGGCGCCCTCACTCACCTCGCGCAAACCTCTCGCGCCCAACATGCGAATGTAGGTAAAAGCCCGCACAATAATGGAAAAATTACCATAAAATGTGCTCATTTTGCCGATCGAGTCGGACCGGCCATAATCGAAAGAAAAACCGTCATCATTCTTTTTGATGCAAGGCTGCGGGAGAAAGTCGATCATTTTCCCGGAAACGGCCACCGGCCCCGCACCCGGGCCGCCGCCGCCATGCGGTGTAGAAAAAGTTTTATGAAGATTAAAATGAAGGACGTCGAAACCCAAATCGCCGGGCCGAACAATACCGAGCAGTGCATTCATATTCGCCCCGTCCATATACATCAAGGCACCCGCCTCATGAACAATTCCGGCGATCTCACTGATCTGGCTTTCAAAGATTCCCAATGTGTTTGGGTTTGTGAGCATCAGCGCAGCCACATCCTCGTTCATATAGGTTCGAAGCTGTTCCAAATCAACCAGTCCCTGCTCGTTGGATTTTATTTGCAAAGGCTGATAACCGGAGATAGAAGTGCTTGCCGGGTTGGTACCGTGAGCAGAATCGGGAACCAGAATATATTTTCTTCTTTTACCTTTGGCGTCATGATACGCACGAATAAGCATCAGGCCTGTCAACTCACCATGTGCTCCTGCCGCAGGCTGCAACGTTATGCCTTGCAGGCCGCCAATTTCGCAAAGGTATTCGCCAATTTCCTGCAAAAGCTCAAGTGCTCCCTGCACAGAACTATCCGGCTGATGTGGATGCAAAGAGCCAAATCCGGGTAACGCTTGCGTTTCTTCATTTATCTTGGGATTGTATTTCATGGTGCACGAACCAAGCGGATAAAAGCCCTTATCCACGTGATAATTTAAAGTAGATAAATTTACAAAATGGCGGATAACTTCCGGCTCACTGATTTCAGGAAGACATGCCGGAGTTTGTCGCTGAAATTTTTTCGGCAAAAGTTCATCAATATTGGCTTGTGGAACATCCGCTTCCGGAAGATTAACCCCCATTCGTCCCTCAGAGCCAAGCTCGAATAATAATTTTGGCATTTGTATCTCGAATCAAAGTATGTTTTTTTAGTGGTCGAAAATTGTGCAGCAAACTTACAATTTCATAGAATGTTTGTCAAGCTGTTTTTATTCAGCAAATCAGTTGCCGAAAACAGACGGAAAATTTAAATCACGATATGAAATCGATGGGATGTTTGACCAAAGGAGCCCTGCAAAACATCAGGAAATCAACAGTTTTGCTTTGCTGAAAAATTTTACACATTCCCGAATATTACGATCGGCAAAAGCGTCGACCATGTATTTTGCTTCTTCTCCCCAGAGCCTGCCGGCGATTTCTCTTTTCAAAGCAAGTTTAATTTGTCGCGAGTTTTCATTCAATTCTCTGACGGTGAATTTCGTTCCCCCTTGGAGAATCTCCTGGCGAAACTCTCTCAACATTTGAGAGTTGACTTTAAAATCTGTTAAAAAGGTATCGAGATCGACCGGAATATTCTGATGAGAATTCACATATTGATCAGCATATTTGAAAAAATAATTTTCTTTTGAAAAATAGATGCGCTTGAAAGCGTCAGACAGTTTCGTATACGTGGATTTTAAAGTAATGTCCGGCGTAATACCGCCACCCCCAAAAACAATTCTGCCTTTGGGCGTCTTGAATTTTTTTTCACTCTTTTCTTTTTCGGGAAATCTTTGTATAATCGGATGCGCTTTTTCTTGTATCGTGCTCATCTCGTCACGCTGGATCGATCTTCCCAACGGTGTATAATATTGAGCAGTGGTTAAAAGCAGCGCAGAACCATCCTGAAATGGGAATTCGGTCTGTACCGACGCTTTGCCGAAAGTACGTGTTCCAACGATAAGCCCTCTATCCCAATCCTGAATAGCGCCGGCAACGATTTCCGCATCGCTTGCAGTTCCCCGGTTCACCAAAACAATCATAGGAATTTCAGGCAAACTTTTGCTGTCCGTTGCCATATACTGTTCCGTGGAGCGCGGTGCGCGCCCTTTTGTAAAAACAATGAGTTTGCCACCCTTAATGAAACGGTCAGCCACCGCAACGCCTGCTTTAAAAGCGCCGCCGCCATTATCCCGCAAATCAAGGATCAACTGTTTCATGCCCCGGCCATTCAACTTGGCGAAAGCCATGTCCAATTCAGTGGGCGTGGATTCAGTAAATCGTGCTATTTTAATATAACCGGACGTATCATTTAAAATACAGGCACAGGGGATGCTTTCTTCCAGAATTTGCTTTCGTTTGACATAAAAAATGAGCGGCTCAGGATCTCCATTTCTTTTGATTACCAGGTTTATGGCAGAATTAGATTGCGCTGCTAATAATTTTTGAATTTCTTCCAGTACAAGTTTTTGTGGATTCTGTCCCTCGATCTCAATGATTCTGTCGCCAACCTCGATTCCCGCCACATCGGAAGGACCGCCATTTACCAGAGACGTCACAACCAGCGCGCCATCGATGACATTATATTTTAAGCCAATACCATGGTAGCCTTCAAAGCGAGTTTTCCACTCGGTATATTCTTCGGGAGTAAGATAAACGGAATGTCCGTCCAGGCCGGATAATATTCCACGGATGCCATTTTCAATGAGCTCATCAGGAGATTTCTCTTCCACATAAAAGCGCTCAACCTTTTCGAGAATCATGGTCAGAATCATCCACTTGTTGTATGTTTGCTGGGCAGCGTAGATTATTCTGTCAGGGCCGATGAAAAAAATGCCGGGAATTGTGATAGAAAAAACAAGCAAAATGTAAAACACTTTGGATTTGAAAAACTTTTTCATTTTAAACATAAACTTTTCATATTTTGTTACTGCTGCACCATGCAGCATTTAGTGAGTTCCAAAATACAATTTTAGTTAATCAGGTTCAAGCTTTTTATCAATTTACATCTAGTAAACAAACCACATCTCTTAAATATGCCAAAAATATCAGAAAAAGATGAATTGGCTTGATACATCCTCTTTCCATCTTGTAATTCAACCAGATTTACAAATAGAGTTACGTTTCTGCCCGCTAAAATGTTCTTGATTTTTTCACCGATTAGAAGTATCTTTGTTCATCTTTTTTGCAAGTTATTAGTCCCTAAATCCATAAATATTAGGAGTGTTTAAGGCGCGCACCGGTGGAATTCATCAAAGGCACTCCGGGCAGAGGAACCACATTTGCAAACACTAAACTCGCAATTCAAGGCAACAGCAAATAAAATGCCAGAGCAAATAGCTCTGGTGATAAACGAAACCAGAATTGAATATGGACGACTGCTGGAGGCCATTTTGCGCCTTGCGAGCGGCTTAAAATCCCTCGGCGTCCGGAAAGGAGACAGGGTGGCAGTTATGCTGCCCAATGTGCCGCATTTTATCATCAGCTATTACAGCATCCTTGAATTAGGTGCCGTCGTCGTTCCAATTAACATTATGTTTAAAGAGAAAGACATTGCCTACCAACTTTCAGATAGCGGCGCAAAAATATTCATCACCTGGTCTGGTTTTATTAGTCACGTTTTACCGGCAGTTCAAGCCTCCCCTTCTGTTAAAGAAACCTTGTTTTTAGGAGATCAGATCCCCCGCGGGACAAAATCACTCACACAGATCATTGCCGCATCTCGCCCGTTCCAGGAACAGGTTGAACTGGGAGCGGATGATCTTGGTGTCATCAATTATACTTCCGGGGTAGCGGATGTACCCCTTGGTGCGGAATTGACCCATGCTGCTATTTCTGCAAATGCAACAACCTGCAGGGAAATGTATCTCATCACTTCACAGGAAAAAATTTTAGCCGTGCTGCCTCTTTTTCATCCTCTCGGGCAAACATTGCTCATGCACACCCCCTTTCTCGCAGGAGCGACGATTGTTCTTCTGCCGCGCTTTTCAATTGAGAATATTGTAAAATCAATTTTGGAAAACAAAGTGACGTTCATGGCCGGCGTACCCGGAATTTACCAAAGTTTGGACGAAGCCAATGTGGACTGGACCGGCTCTGTTCTGAAATACTGTATGAGCTATGGCGGTAAATTATCTGAAGATATATTACATTCTTTTGAGGAAAAATCAAACGCCATTGTCTTAAAAGCTTACGGACTGACGGAGGCAGGACCTATTGTCAGTGCCAACAGAGTTCATCGGGATCGAAAATATCAGGCGGTTGGTCTGCCTGTAATGGGTACTGAAATTAACATCCGTAACCACCAGGGAGAACTCTTGCGGCCAAACCACAGTGGTGAAATTTGGGTGCATAGTCCCAGTATTATGCGCGGTTATTATAATCACCCGAAAGAAACAGAAAAAAGGCTTCAAGATGGCTGGCTGTTTACAGGCGATATCGGCTATCTGGATGATGAGCATTATTTATATATTCAGGAACGCAAAGAAGATATCATTCTTAAAGATGGTTTTGAAATCTTTCCCCATGAAATCGAGGAAATTTTAAAACAGCATCACGCTATATCGGAAGTTGCCGTCGTTGGAATTCCTGATGCAACTCACGGAACTGAAATTAAAGTTTATATTGTTCTTAAAGAAAATGAAAAAGCCTCGGAGGAAGAACTTTTTCAATTGTGTCGGGGTGATCTGCCGCTCTATAAATGTCCAAAGAACTTTGAATTCTGTTCCGAATTGCCAAAAAGTCCAACCGGCCGCATATTAAAACGCGTTTTGCGAAACAATGCGTCTGCATCGCGGGCGGGAAACACCGCTGAGAAAGAAAAATCGAATTAAAACATTTATAAATAACAGGTCGTGGTAGCCTTGCCGCGTAAAAAAGAGTAGGAGGATAACAGTGAAAGATTACGGCCCCAACGAGATAAGAAATATAGGCCTTGTTTCTCACCAATCTGTAGGAAAAACGACACTCGCCGAAGCCATGTTATTTTCTGCAGGAGTAACCAACAGATTAGGCACAATTGAAGATGGTTCGACCACATCGGATTACCGGACCGACGAAATCGAACGCAAAATATCTATTAGCACATCTCTGGCACATTTTGAATGGAAAGATCACAAGTTCAATTTAGTAGATATGCCCGGCTATCTTGACTTTATCGGCGAGGTTCGCTGCGGCCTGCGGGTTGCCGATTTGGCCGTTGTCCTGCTCGATAGCGTCAGCGGTGTTGAAGTCGGGACAGAAATTGTCTGGGAAGTTTTGGAAGAAAACAAAACACCCAGAATTTTCTTTGTCAATCACGTTGACAAGGAACACTCTAATTTTGACAAAGTTATGGCTGATGTTCGGGATGCTTATGGTAACGCTATCATTGCGGTTCATATCCCGATCAATCAGGGAGAAGGATTCAACGCGATTATCGACTTGCTGCGCATGAAAAAAATTACATTTCAAGATGACGAAAGCGGGAAATATACCCAGGAAGACATTCCCGCTGATTTTGCTGACAAAGCCAGCGAATTGCGCAACGCGCTGATCGAGAAAATAGCAGAAAGCGACGACGAAATTCTTGAAAAATATTTTGAAGAAGGCGAACTTTCCAACGAGGATATCGTCAGGGGACTCAAAGCCGGTATCATATCAAAGACAATTTTCCCCGTTCTTTGCGGTGCGGCAGCTAAAAATGTTGGGACGCAACTGCTCATGGATTTTGTCTCCGAGTACGGTCCTTCGCCTGCTGATCTTTCTCCTTATCCTGCTTTGGATACAAAGGGTGGCGAAACCAAGGTAGAAGCCGACGCAGACGCCGAGTTTTCCGCTCTGGTTTTCAAAACACTGTCGGAAATGCACGTCGGTGAACTTTCTCTCATCCGGGTTTTTTCCGGAACAATAAAATCAGGCGATGATGTTGCAAACACCACCAAAGGCACAAATGAAAAAATCGGCCAGATTTACGCTCTGAATGGAAAAAACAGAAACGAAATTGGCGTTTTAAAAGCAGGGGATATTGGTGCGCTGGTTAAATTAAAAGACACGCACACAGGCAATACTCTGGCCAGTAAAAAGAAGCCCGTGGTTTTCAAACCAATAAAATTCCCGACGCCCGTCGTAGAAGTTGCCGTGACGCCTAAAAGCAAGGGGGATGAAGATAAAATATCGACAGGATTGCACACGCTGACGGAAATTGATCCCAGCTTTACCGTAACAATCGACCCTGAATTGCGCCAAACTGTGATTGCGGGACAGGGCGAGTTACATCTGGCCATCATTGTACAGCGATTAAAAGAGCGCTACGGTGTTGAAGTTGAGCAAAAGAAACCCAAGATTCCTTATCGCGAAACAGTCACAGCCAAAGCTGATGAGAGGTATCGTCACAAAAAGCAAACCGGTGGTGCCGGTCAATTTGCCGAAGTGTGGATGCGTATCGAACCGACGCCGCGCGGCGAAGGCTTCTCTTTTGAAAGCAAAGTTGTCGGCGGCGCTATTTCTTCCGTCTTTATTCCGTCCATTGAAAAAGGTGTCCGCCAGGTTATGACCGAGGGTGCCGTGGCCGGTTATAAAATAGTCGACGTCAAGGCGATTGTTTACGACGGCAAAGAGCACCCTGTGGATTCAAAAGACATCGCTTTCCAAATTGCGGGACGCGAAGTTTTCAAAATGGCAATACTTCATGCAAAACCCATCTTACTGGAGCCGATCTATACCATTACGGTGAAATGCCCTGAAGATTACATGGGCGACGTGATGGGTGATCTTTCCGGCCGCCGCGGTAAAATCCTTGGCATGGAAGCACAGGGACGGTTCCAGGTCGTCAAAGCACAGGTACCGTTGGCCGAACTGCACAACTATTCGACGTCATTGCGATCCATGACCCAGGGCCGCGCAACATACGCCCGTGAGCTTTCGCATTACGACCCTGTTCCAAAGGAAATCGAAGCGAAAGTCGTTGCCGAGTCAAAAGAAGAAAAAGAGAAATAATTCTTATGGAAACAAAAAGGGCGCGCTATGCAAACGCGCCCTTTAGATATTTGGAGGGATGATGGAGAAACTCTGGGCTCCCTGGCGAATGGAATATATACTTCAGCCAAAACCGCAGGGCTGCATTTTTTGTGATAAACCGAAACAGGAGCAAGACCGGAAAAACCTGATTCTTTACAGAGGCAAAACCTGTTTCGTCATAATGAATTTCTATCCCTACAACAACGGGCATCTTATGGTTGTGCCCTACCGCCACATCGCAAAACTCGATCTGCTGTCCCTTCAAGAACAGACTGAAATGATTCAGGTTGTCACCCAGGCCGGTACGATCCTGGAAAAAACGATGAATTGCGAAGGATTAAATATCGGTATGAATTTAGGCCGGGCTGCCGGTGCCGGGATCGACGAACATTTGCACTTTCATATTGTCCCGCGCTGGAACGGGGACACAAACTATATGCCGGTCATTGGCCACACTAAAGTGCTGTCCCAGGATTTGATGGAATCATGGAATTTTCTCAAACCGCATTTTGATGCAATATAGCTTTTCTTACAAAAAAAATAAAGATGGGTAATAAGTTTTTGCACCCAAGAGAAGCCATGCAATTTACACCTGTTTTCGTTATAGCACCGTTACCCATCTTTTAAAATAATCTTTTTCCTTTCCCGCGCCTTCACTTTATCCCAGACTTTATCCATTTCCTCCAGAGAGACATCCTTCATATCTATATTTCGATCTTTAAATTCCAGTTCAACTTTTTTAAACCGTTTTTCAAACTTGGCAATAGTCTCGCGCAGGGCATCCTCCGGATTCACTTTAAGAAACCGTGACAAATTAACGATGGAAAACAAAAGATCGCCCAGTTCTTCCTTAATATTTTCTTGTTGATGGCTTGCAACCGCTTCTTTTAGCTCCTCCATTTCTTCATGCACCTTGTCCCACACCGGTTCAATCTCCGGCCAGTCGAAACCAACGGTTGCCGCCTTG
>JAADGR010000390.1:1800-3743 GCA_013152225.1 Calditrichota bacterium | reverse complement strand
AGTGCAAAACTTCTTTGAGTGGTCGTTTTGCCTTGGGGGTCACAGCACCCTGAGAATATCCTACTGCAATCAATGCAACAAGTTTAATGTCTTGTGGCACGGAAAGTATTTCGCTGATCTGATGAACATAAGGCTTTTTATCTCCGGCCACCCAGCAGGTACCCAATCCCAGGCCGGTTGCTGCTAACAAAATGTTTTGTACTGCCGCGCTGCCATCCTCAAGATAGTACTTGGAATCGCGGCAATAAACGGCGATACATGCGGGTGCCTCGGCAATAAAGCTTCCGTAACTTGTAATCGATGCCAGTTTTTCCCTTGTTTTCTGATCTGTGACGACGATGAACTCCCACGGTTGAACATTTCGCCCGGAGGGGGCCCTCCTTCCGGCATCGACAAGCTTTTCTAAAAATTCTGTCGGTACTTTTTTATCCGAATAATTGCGAACACTCGTTCTTTTCTGAATTGCTTCAAAAACATCCATCTCGTTCATCCTCAAATAGTACATGAGCTGCTCGTAAAAAGTCCTAAAATGTCATTGCGAGTGAAGCGAAGCAATCTAAATGTTTGCAATAGCGCTGTTCTCTGAGATCGCTTCGTCGCTCCGCTCCTCGCGATGACATGCTTTTCGACATTTTACAAATTTGCCGTACATTGTTATCTTAAAAAAGCCGTCTCGTTTTCATCACGAAACGGCTCTCCAGCTTCATCTTTATCAGCCCCCAAAATAGAGATCGATTGCATTATTTTTTTTCATAAGCCTTTTTAATCAATTCTTCAAGACGCTCTTTTGGATTATTTACAATTTCCAAATCAACTGTAAATTCCTCCCAGTTGAGGAGGCGCAGACCATATTCATAGTCCCGCAGCAGATCGTTGCAAACCTCTTCCAGCGTCTTTCCGTTTTTCAAAGCCTGGTCATTCAAACGCTCAACAGCCTCATCAGTAAAAGTAATAACAATCCCATTTGTTGCCAAAAAGCGTTTCTGAAATTTTTTAATATAATAATTGGTCAGAATTTTGGCTAATTCGGCTTCGGGATTCTCTATCACTGCTTCGGTTACAACCAACTCGCTAATATCCGTATCGGGTAACAATTTTTCGTATTTTAAAAGAATCCGATCGACAACGCTCACCAGTCCACGCGCGCCGGTATGTTCTTCGTGCGCCATCTCGGCAATTCTCCGGAGGGCTTGATCCTCAAACTGGACATTAATACCATAAGCGCTAAAGTCCCGTTTCTTGCCAAGAATGACTGTGCTATTCGAATTCTGAAGAATTCGATACAACCCATCAATATCCAGATCATTCAGAGATACAACAACCGGCAAACGACCGACAAACTCGGATTCAAAGCCGAAGGTGATCAGATCTTCCGAACGGACTCGTCGCAAAATATGCACATTGTCATCTACTAATTCGCCGTTTTCGTGATCAATATTCTGAAAGCCGATGGGTTGCTGATTTAAGCGACGGCGAATGATGTCCGGTAAAGCTGAAAATGCGCCACTCATAACAAAAAGAATATTCTTTGTGTTGATCTTTTTTCGTTTTACCTTACCGGTGCGCTGCGCCTCCATAGCCGCTTCCATTTGTGCCGCCAGATCGTGAGGCGTTTTCAGATCAACCTCCGATTCTTCCATAAGTTTTAAAAGGTTTCTTTGCACACCGCTGCGAGATACATCCGGTCCGACACCGCTTCCGGACGAAGCAATTTTATCCACCTCATCCAGGTAAATAATGCCATATTCCGCGAGTTTCATGTCACCGTTTGCTTCATGCACAAGGTTTCGCACAAGGTCTTCGACATCACCGCCGACGTATCCTGTTTCGCTGAATTTCGTGGCATCCCCCTTGACAAAAGGTACACCGATTTTTTTTGCAACAAGTTTGACCAGATAGGTTTTACCGACGCCGGTCGGCCCGATCATCAAAATATTGCTCTT
>JAADGR010000390.1:0-1735 GCA_013152225.1 Calditrichota bacterium | reverse complement strand
GTACAAATCTTTGTCGCCAGAACTTCAATGGCTTCATCCTGGCTGACAACATATTTCCTCAGGTACCGTTCCAATTCTGTCGGCTTGAGATTAAAATTGATTGTCGAAGGCCTGGGAACCTCCTTTTTCTCATCGCCCGGTTCCGAGCCGACAGCATCGGGCTGAGGCGGGATGATGACATTATTTCCATAGCGTTCTTTTAAAAACTCGGAAACTTCACTGCGCAACTCTTCCGGGTTTGGTGCTTTTGAATTTTGCATTTTTTCCTCTATATTAATGAATAATTTTTCGTAAAACAATAAATGAGTACTTTAAAAAGTCGAAAAACATGTCATCGCGAGGAGCGGAGCCCCGAATTATCGGGGAAGCGATCTTTATAAATCTGCACTTTAGCCGACATCCAGATTGCTTCGCTTCGTTCGCAATGACATTTTGGGACTTTTTACCAGTTTCTTATAAATGCACATAGCAAGATATGTTCCAATAGTATCAAGCCTGGCAGTGCGGCAAAAAGTCTGGAAGCTCTCATACTATCCTGCCAGCCTGGCGAGAGATCAACCCATCTGGCAGGCACATTTCACAGAAACAATAAACTCACATCAAAACTTTTGGCCGAATGAGTCAAAGAGCCGATTGAAATAAAATCAACGCCCGTCTCCGCTATTTGACGCACATTTTGCAAACCAACATTGCCGGATGCTTCCAATGGAATCCTGCCGTCAACAATTGAAACGCACTCGCACATTTTTTCAAGAGACATATTATCAAGCATGATTCGGTCAACATTCAGGCCGAGTGCTTCTTTTACTTCAGCCGGATTCTTTGTCTCAACTTCGATTTCTGCGCTAAAGTTGTTTCTTTTCATATATTCCCGGCACATATTCACAGCCGCTGGAATCCCTCCCGCACTTACGATATGGTTTTCTTTGATGAGAAACATATCATAAAGACCAATTCTATGATTTTTGCCGCCTCCGCAAGAGACTGCATATTTTTCCGGAATACGCCAGCCGGGCGTTGTTTTGCGCGTGTCGAGAATCTGACATTTTGTTCCGCGAACCGCTTGGACAAACTGATGCGTCAAAGTTGCAATCCCCGACAGTCTCCCTAAAAAGTTGAGGGCAGTACGTTCGCCCATTAAAATTTGCGCGGCCGGGCCTTTCAGGCGTAATAAAACATCTCCCTTTTGAACGCTTTGCCCATCCTGATAAATTTGTTCAAATTTTATTTTGGGATCAAGTGTTTTAAAAGTTTCGGTAACGACCGGCAAACCGGCAATAACACCATCCATTTTGGCAACGATCTGAGCGGCGGCCGGCAGATTCTTCGCGCTGATCGCGTTTGTAGTAACATCGCCGCGGTCGCCTAAATCTTCTTTCAACGCCATGTCGATCAGAGGGCAGGCTGCGCTGCGAATATCGCTAATAGAAATTTTCAAATCCAAACCAACCATTGTCAATTTTCGATAAAAAATCAATCAGGAATTCTTGAGTTTCTCATTGATTTCCTGAATTTGCTGATTTGCAACACGACCGATTTGGTCGTTCGCACCACGCTCACGTACGACTTGCTGAAACATTTCCTTTGCTTTGGTTAAATTCCCCAATTTTTGGTAACCGCGTCCTGCTTCATATAATGCCGTCGCTCCCCAGGGCAATTTTGTGCGCTTGCTCAGGTATTTTATTTTAAGAAATTCAATGATTGCTTTTTCCGTGTCTCCACGATCGGCATAAGC
>JAADGR010000294.1 GCA_013152225.1 Calditrichota bacterium | reverse complement strand
GCTCACTTGAAGTGAAGATGATGGGATACAAAGCATCGGTCGTAAATAATGTTCAGGTCGAGATAGATCGAACGAGTACGGTCAACTTTGAGTTGGAAGAAGCAGTCATTGCGGGTGAAGAAGTTGTGGTGGTTGCGAAAAGAGATTTGGTGAGGGCGGATGTTTCCGCTTCGGAAACCAATCTCAAAGGGAAAGATGTGGAAACCATCCCATTTGCCAAGCGAGTTGAAGATATGATCGGCATGCAGGCGGGCATTAGCGGGAATTTGGTTGAGGGAGATCTGAAAATTCGCCAAGGAGACTATTTTGAAAATGATGTTCTGATCGATGGCTATTCTACCTCAGACGGCAAGTCCAGCAAACCCTCCTTTCCGGTCAATCAACAGAGCATTCAGGAAGTCCAGGTCTTACGCGGTGGTTTCAATGCCGAATATGGTGAGGTGCGTTCCGGAATTATCAATATCGTCACCAAGGATCCAGGCAACAAATTTCATGTATCGATTGATTATCGCTATGATCCGGTTCGGAACAGACATCTGGGAAGAGATCGTTATAATCCGATTTCTTTTTGGCCTTACCGATTGTATGATGGTCCCAATGCGAATTCTGCCAGTTATCTTGTGCTCGAAGAAGGCCTTATACCGGACACGTTACGGTGGGAAGGCTGGACGGCATATTCCAATAAACTTCTGAACGACAGTGATCCGAACAATGATTTGACGGCGGAAGAAGCGCGGGAGTTATGGCGATGGCGTCATCGTCCTGTTAAATATGCTCAAAATGCCGGTCACAACATTGATCTTTCAATGAGCGGCGGGATTGGCTTTTTACCATGGAAAGTAAATTACCTGGGCGGATTTAAATATCAGTATAGTCCTTATGGCAGTACGCAACCGCAGCCGGCATATAAAGAAACGAATTATCTACTAAAGTTGATCAATAAAATTTCGGATGATACCAGAGCAACGCTCACATTCATCAATTCAGACGTTAATACAGTTTCACGGGATGACGCGGGCAGCAGTTGGAGCAATGAAGTCAAACTCTCTTATGGCGGAGGCAGCAGTGAGCCGTTCTATCCTTTCAGAAAGCCCTGGGTTACGCGGAGGACAACACTGGGCGGGTTGAAAATGGTGCATGTCTTTTCTTCAAAAAGCTATCTGGAATCCGATTTAAGTTTCTTTGGTACTTACTGGGATACAAACAAATACCCGGATTCACCGAAAAGCGCTGGAAAAACTTTTCACGACAGACTTTACCTGGATCCTCAGGCCGGGTACATACCACGCGAAGAAGGCGTCCCGGATTATGTGACAGGATATAGAATGTTTGGCGGAGCCTCCTCGACAGATAATTCTTATAGTGAACGCTATAATGCGCGGGTGTCTTTTGTCGATCAGTTCCATCCTTCTCATGAATTAAAGTCGGGTTTTGAATTGCGTTTCAGCAGGCTGGTTGAGGATCGAACACATTTGCACAATGACGATCCTGCGAAGAAATTTCTGTGGCAGTATAATGTGGCGCCAATTGAAATAAGCGCTTATGTACAGGACAAAATCGAGTTCTGGGGTATGATTGCCAATATTGGTGTCCGCTGGGATTTGTATAAGCAGACAACGAAACGATGGGATGTCCACCGAACTCTCGATTATCCAACCAACGAAGCAATCTTTAATGCTGCATTAGCAGACAGCTTTCCAAAGATATTGCCAAAAGCGCAAAGTTATATCAGCCCGAGAATTGGTATTTCATTCCCAATTACAGTAAACAGTAAAGTGTATTTTAATTACGGTCATTTTGTACAGATGCCGCAAACCGAAGCACTTTATTCATCCACCCTAGATTTTACTATTCCCAGGGTGCAGTGGATGGGCGATCCGACGCTGACTTTTCAGAAAACAGCCAACTTTGAAGTGGGGTATGATCAAAACGTTTATAACTGGATTCAGTTGCACATCGGCGCGTTTTATAGGGATTACACTCGGGCTCAAAGTGGTCTGGTTTATGCCCATTCCGATCAATCGCTTATTCTGGAATTTCCAGGACAGCGCGAGTATCGGGATATCAGAGGCCTGGACATCGAACTGCGAAAATCCGCGGGAAGATTTATTACCGGCTTTTTTAACTACAACGTCACCCAAAAAAGCGTCAGTAACCTGGAAGTCCCCGGCATAAGCGATATTCCTGTTTTGACGGATAATCCCAGTGTGGGAATAAATGGCGAGTTGCGAGGTATTCCGCTTCCCAACCAGACGGAAATAACGCCTTATGGCCGGGGTGTCGTCACACTCAATGCACCATCAGAGTGGGGGCCACGATTAAAAGGCTACCCGATTTTGCATAAAACGAGAGCGAGTTTTGGCCTTTACTATACCGGCCCGCAACTTGTTCAACATCCCGACAAACAATTCCGTAAGCAGCATCCGAATGTAAAGTTCTATACTATCCCCAGGTTTAGTTCAAATCTCCGTTTGACACGGAACTTTGCCCTTGGCCATGCGATGCAGATGGAAGTTTATTTTGATGTCAGCAATCTTTGGGTTAAAAAATACAGGGTTGCAATTCCGCACAGCAAAGATTATTATGACGATCTTTATACCAATGGTAAAACAGATCGTGTGGGCTCGGAAGATGTTTCCAATCCCTTGCTTCTGAGAACGCGAAGCGATTATTTGTATGCAGGTCAGTATCGTGCCTGGGTTTTTGGCTTTAGGTTCATGTTATAAAACCGTTAAATTTTAAAAACAATTATTTTCGGAGAAAAATATGCGAAAGTTCATTTCAACTTTAATTATTCTTTTCTTGTTTTCCTCTCAACTTTTATCTCAGATTAAGAGCCATGAAATCGGGTTGTTATGGGAGACAATGACAGCTACCGGCTCTCTTCCCGAATACTCTCCGCTGCAGGATCAAATGACTTACCCTGGCGGTGATTTTCGGCTCATGACATACAAAAATTTGGCCGGACAGGGAATATGGATCGGTGTAAAAAACTGGACGGATAAATTTGGCACGTCTTATCCTGAATATGTTGCCCAGATTGGTTTTGAAAATAATGAAGCCTCGGATTTTAGTACTCCCATAAAATCCAGTGGAAAAGTGTGGAATAAGAAAAAGGTGTGGAATCGGCTGCCGCTCGTCACAGTAAACGGCACGCCGGAACTTCGCTTTTTGGATACGCGCGCTTCCAGCACCAAATCGTCGTCTATCCCGGCAGACGAACAGATCGAAACCAAGTGGGCAACCAACGTCGGTGTCCAGGTGAGAATGCGCAGTTGGGCTCTGGCCAATGAAAATCACAACAGTTATATTATCCGCGAATACACATTCACAAATGACGGCAACGTCGATGACAAGACACGTACCGTTGAATTGCGCAACCAGAACCTGACAGGCGTCTATTTTGGTTTTCAGTATTTTCTGGTTCCCGGCGCAGATCGTGGGCATGAACAAATACGGCAGAATGACGACTGGGCTGCGTATTATGGCAATGATCCGGCAGATACCTTGCGAGGACTTTTTTATGTATTTGATGGTGACGCAGATGAAAACCATCGCGCAGGAGACGACACCGGCGATCCGGATCAGTTTACCGGAGAGTTTCTGTCGCCTCAATATCCCGGATTCGGTGTGCTGCATGCTGATGCTGCTTATGATGATGAATCGGACGATCGGACCCAGCCTTCTACAGTCGTCATCAAACCGAGAAGGAATTTCAAGTCTGTCACCAAAGGAGATGGAAACAACTCACTTTACGCCGAATTAAATTCCGGTATTCAGTCGCGCGGAACTGTTGGGCAAGCCCCCGAGGCTTATGATCCGTCCATTCAGGAGCCTGTCGGTATGCTTTCTTTTGGACCGTATGATATTCCGTATAAAAAAGATGTGAAAATTGTGCTTTATGAAGTTGTCGGCTCTATTTCTAAAAAGCTGGCCATTCAGGGCGGTAAAACATGGAAAGATGGTACGCTGGAGTTTGACGGAAAAACCGGAGATGCTGCAAAGAATGCGCTTTTGGCAACGGGGAAAGATTCTCTTTTTACTTATGCCAAAAGAGCCGAGTATGCGTGGAGCCTTCCCAATGGTTTGAAAGATTTGCCGACGCCGCCGCCGGCAATGGATTTGACAATTAATTCCGGCCCGGGAAAAATAGAGTTGGAATGGCAATCCGTTGCAGATGAACCGGACAGACAAACAGGCCAGGTAGGCGATTTTGTCGGCTATCGAGTCTATCGGGCTGTGGGTTCTTATTTAAATGTTTATGATAAGATAAAAGAGTTTCAGGGAGACACAACGCACTATACGGATCGCGATGTTGAACGTGGCAAACATTATTATTATTATGTGACTGCCATTGACGATGGTTCCTTTAATACGACGGGTATTGTTCCCGGTCAAAGATTGCAATCCAGTCCGTTTTATAATCGCAATTTTGATAAAGGCGGTGTCGTTCCTTTTATCGGATCACGCTCCGATATGGATTCAATCTATGTTGTTCCTAATCCCTATCATTTACAGGGTCTTGCTTATGGTGGTACTATTCAGGATGATTACACCGATGTTCCCCGACCGGAGGATAAAATTGCATTCGTCGGTCTCCCCGCTCATGCCAAAATTTCTATCTTTACGATGAGTGGTGATCTTGTAGCTACACTTGAACATCCGAACCCTGAAGACCCGAATTCGGTTGCCGAATCTGCAGATGAATCATGGTACCAAATTTCAAAAAGTTGGCAAACAATAAAAAGTGGTGTTTACGTTTATTATGTCGAAGGCTGGGACTTGAACATGAAACCTTTGGGCACGGCAGCAGGGAAATTTGTCGTCATTCGCTAATTTAATTCTGTGGAGATAAACATGAAGAATAAAATAATATTTTTTGTCATCATCATTTTGATTGTAAGCAGCGTTTCATACGCAAAAATGATCAAAGTCGGGCAAAGCGGGATGACCTATCTCTCTATTACTCTGAGCGCGCGTGAAAGCGGCATGGGAAACGCAAGTACAGCCGCAGTCAGAGGCGTTCAGAGCATATTCTATAACCCTGCGGGTCTGGCTTCAGTTAACGGTCTTGAAATGACAGTCAATCAGGTTAATTGGCTGGCAGGCACAAAAATTATTGGTATGGGTGCCGCCTTTGGCACCGGACGGTTCGGCACAATCGGTCTTGATCTCATATACGTGGACTATGGAGAAATAATGGGTACAAAGGTCGTGGACAAATCTGTTGACCCCCGGGGCTATTCTTTGACAGGAAATCTGAATATTCAGGATTATTCCATTGGTCTGGCCTATGCCTATCCGGTCAACGACAGATTCTCCTTTGGTGGGAAAATTAAGTTCGTTCATGAAGACCTTGGCAGTGTTCCCATCGCAGTTCAAGTGATTGACCAGAACAAAGAAATATTTAGATATGAGGACAGAAACTGGAAGCTGAACCACTGGGGTCTGGATTTTGGTGGATTTTATAAAACCGGCTTTAAAGATCTTGCATTGGGCGTTTCTTTTCTGAATTATTCATCTGATATGCAATACTGGAGGGAAGCTTTTCAATTACCGTTAGTTTTAAAGATGGGACTGGCTATGAATATTGCCCCACTTTTTATGGATAGTGACAAAATTCAAATTAATACGGCAATAGATGCCCTTCATCCCATTGATTATACCGAACGCGTTCATATCGGAACAGAACTGGTCTATCTGAACCTTGTCTCCTTGCGTGCCGGCTATCAGTTTAACCACGATGTAGAAAATTTCAGCCTGGGATTCGGTTTGAAATTTGACATCCAGGGCATCGGCGGAAGCCTGGATTATGCATATACAAACGCACAATATTTTTCCAGCATTAATCGTTTTTCACTGGTTTTCTCGTTCTAGTTTCGTATCGTATATGGAGTATCCTGTTTTTATTTATTGTGGAACTTTATTGAATGGAAACGGTGTTAAGTCTGTTACAACTATAATTCATTTTTTATTCATTTAACTTAAAGGAGGTCAAAAATGACCAAAGCGTTACTTGTTTTGTTTGCAGTCATGCTCGTATTGGGATTTGCTCTCAATGTGGGTGCGCAAACCACGCTGCCCCTTCTCTGGCAGGACACCTTTGACGATGCCACCGATACATTGGCATGGCATAACGTCGGCTGGATTTACTACCATGAATCCGACGGTCTTACAGGTTCTGCTGTACAGCAGCAAGACGGCTTGTTGTACATGAAAGCCGGTTCTTTTGGCGGAATGGTAGGTGCTGTTATTGCCGAGACAAATGGTTTACCCGTTGTTGGTTTGGATGAAAACGGCGATATGACGCCTGAAACTATAGCAGGCCTGAAGGCTAATAATTTCAACGATCCTAATGTTGAATATACCTTCCAGGTTAATTTCAAAAAGATCACTTCATCGTTCTTTCTTCTTTCCGCAAGGATGGTACAAAATGATGACAGCCTGGATAGTGATCCCACAGGGCAACCAGGGTATGCACTTTTTATCAGTCCTTTGACAGGTGATGTCAATATTGGAAAATATGAAGGAGACATGGCCATTCTCGATCCTACGTCCTATACTTATTTTAGCGAAGGAGCAAAGTTTGCTTTTGATCAGGGCGTTTTTTACTGGGTTAAATACTATTTAAAAGATGGTGATTTAAAGGTTAAAATCTGGGAAGGCGACTTGGTTGATGAAGAAGATACATGGCTCTTGGAAGTTACAGATCCGGCACCACGGGTGACCGGAAAATTCATGGCTTTCGGCCTTCTTAATCCGACGGATCCGCTTGCCGGCGACGAAATAGAAGTTGATAATGTCTTTGCTCGTGCCACATCCCGTTTCCCAGTTACGTTCCAGTTAAATATGGATGTACAGGAGCAGTTGGGCACTTTTAATCCGGCAACGGATAAAGTTGTTGTGCGTGGTGATTTTAGCGGCTGGTGGGCGGGCGTAGCTGACAGTCTCGTTCTCGATGAAGACGATGGATTGTACAAAGCAACGATTGGTATTCCCGATTCATTGGTCGGTATATCTTACGAATACAAGTTTGTTATAATACCGGCTGACGGGGATGATATTTTGGAAGATGTGCCAAACAGAACATTCACCCTCGAAGACGGCGGAAATGTTTTGGAGCCCGTTTATTTCGGAAATCAGGAGACCAGCGTAAAACGCGTCAAGACAGACGCCTTACCAAGGTCCTATGCTCTTGACCAAAACTATCCGAATCCGTTCAATCCGACAACGGAAATCGCTTACGAAATTCCTACAAATAGCCATGTTGTGCTGACGATCTTTAATGCACTGGGACAGAAAATTAGCACCCTCGTGGATAAAGAACAAGCAGCCGGCCGGTACCAAGTTACGTGGGATGGCCTTTCCAGTAGCGGCGCACGGATGACCAGCGGCGTTTATTTTTACCATATTCAAGCTGAAGGTTTCAACAAGACCATGAAAATGATCATGATGAAATAATTTTTCCGTTTTCTTTTTAGGAAAATATTGTTATACTTAAGGGCGGGATTTTTTATCCTGCCCTTTTTTTATTATTGCCGAATAAATAACACGATAGCGCAACTTTCAAAATGATAAATTGTGATCATTAAATCGTTTTAACAACAACGAACACAACGTGTCATTAAGCAGGAATCTTGTAAGTTTAAAGCGGTAGATAATATATTCTCGTCTTAATTGCATGTCTAACAAGATTCTTACAGAATAAAATGGTTGGATAAGATAGTCATTTGCTGTTTATTCTGCGCTGCAGTGATAGATAAAAACAAAGGAATGCAAAAATGTCTCGCCATCCAAATCTTCTTAAACGCTCTCGTGCTGCTTTGTTAATCGTTGATGTCCAGGAACGATTTGTACCGGTAATAAATGATATGGATGCGATAGTTGGAAACATCGTCAAGCTCGTTCGCGGTTGCAAAATTTTGGACATTCCTGTTTTTTACACCGAGCAATATCCCAAAGGTTTGGGAAGAACAGTGAAAGAGATTGTGCAGTATCTTCCGGATATTGAACCGCTGGAGAAACTTCGCTTTTCAACATGCTGTGAAAACGCGTTAATGAAACCGCTAAAGACAAAAGCCGTCCGGCAGATTATACTTGTGGGGATTGAAACGCATGTTTGTATGCTGCAGTCCGCTCTTGATTTCACCGAAGAAGGTTTTCAGGTGCACGTGGTGAAAGATGCGACAAGTTCAAGAAAAGATATGGATCGGGATACGGCTTTGCAACGCATGGTGCAACAGGGGATTACTGTGACGACAACAGAGGCGGTGCTCTTTGAGTTGACTGAATTCGCCGGTACGGATGAATTTAAGCAAATTGCGACGCTGGTAAAATAAAAAAAGTTGAATAATATTTGCAGGTTTTGTATCTAACAAGAAATCGTTTAAAGATAAAAATTGAATGACTCTGGAGGAAAAATGCGAGATGTAATTATTATCGGTTCCGGGCCGGCCGGATTTACTGCGGCAATATATGCTGCACGAGCCAATCTCAAACCGTTGGTTATTTCCGGTCTTGAGCGTGGCGGTCAGGTCACTTTGACAGACGACCTGGAGAATTTTCCGGGATTTCCGGATGGCCTCGGTGGCTACGATATGTATCAATTATTTGAGAAACAAGCCCAGCGTTTCGGGACCGAACTTTTATATGATGTTGTGACCCACGTCGACTTGACGGGAGATGTTAAAATTGTAAAAACTGCGGATCAAACCTTTGAAGCCAAGTCCGTTATTATTGCAACGGGCTCCACACCCAAGCGACTGGGTGTGCCCGGTGAGGAGCAATACATAGGTAAAGGTGTTTCTTATTGCGCCACGTGCGACGGATTCTTTTTTACCGACAAACACGTCGTCGTCGTTGGCGGGGGCAACAGCGCTCTTGACGAGGGACTTTACCTGACGCGTCATGCACGCCAGGTTACGATCATCCATAGACGGGATCGACTGCGTGCGGATGCGATTTTGCAAAAGCGTGCTTTTGATAACGAAAAGGTTGATTTTGTTTGGGACACGGTCATTGAAGAAATTGTCGGCAATGGGGATATGGTCACCGGCCTTAAACTCAAAAATGTAAAGACAGGACAAGCCGGCGATTATCCAATTGACGGCATATTTATTTTCATCGGCCATTACCCCAATGTGGATTTATTCAAAGATCAGGTTGATCTGGATGAAATGAATTATATCAAGACAGATCGCCGCACGCGTACCAATCTTGTGGGCGTTTTTGCCTGCGGCGATGTCCAGGATTCGATTTATCGCCAGGCCATTACCGCGGCAGGTTCCGGCTGCCAGGCTGGAATGGAAGCGGAAAAATACGTCGCCGAATTGGAGGGCAAGGCGTATCCCGGAAAATTGGATAAAAAGTGAACTGAATGTCATATCGTTTAGACGAGTTAAAAGTTCAGGACCCCGGCCATCATTTTAGAGCGCCGGGGTTTTTATTTTGCGGTAGTCTGAGGTTTACTAAACTTTTCAAGTTTAGTAAACCTGATTTTTGACTGCGATTTCTGTAACCTTGTGGGTAGGATGCGGCTTTGCATTCCCTGGAAATTCAACCTTGATTTTTAATAGTATATTCTGTACATTGAACACTCTTATAGGAGTGTTATGTGAGTGCTAATAATGTAAAAGTTGGTGACAAAGTCACGATAAAAATCCCGCGCGCATTGTACGAGCGCCTTGGGAAAATTGTTCAAGGGAGCGGTTTCAATTCTGTGACCGATTTTATAGTTTTTGTGTTGCGCGATTTGGTGGCAACCCAGTCTCAAAATCAGCCCGTTGATGACCAGGATGCTTTATCAAAAGAAGAAATAAAAGTAATACGAAAACGGTTACGTTCTTTAGGATATCTCTAAAAACTTGGGAAAAATTTCCTCTCAGATACTCAGCAAAAATTATAATCATTTAAGAATAATAACTTTTAAAAAACATGGAGCAGAAAATGACGACAAAACTTGTGCCGCCGCATGGTGGTATTCTTAAGCCCCTTTTATTGCAGGGTGATGCCCTGTCAGATGCAAAAAACAAGGCGAAAACTCTACCTCAGGTCAGGTTAACTTCTCGCGAAACGTCGGATTTAATCATGCTCGCTGTGGGCGCATTTAGTCCGCTGGACGGATTTATGAAACGCGACGACTATATCGGGGTAGTGGATAACATGCACACTGCCGACGGCACCCTGTGGCCAATTCCCATTACACTGTCAGTCCCGAATGACCAGGCGGACTCTCTGGTGACCGGAAATGAGATTGCTCTGGTTGACGATGAAAGCGGAGAATTGATGGGCAGCATGATAGTGGAAGAAAAGTACAATTATGACAAACACCACGAAGCAAAAATGGTTTTTCGGACGGAAGAAGAAGCGCATCCCGGTGTGGCCAAAGTTTATGCCCAGCATGATGTGCTGTTAGGCGGTCCGCTCAAAGTTTTCAGCGAAGGGCCTTACCCGCAGCAGTTCGGTGAACATTATGGTCGTCCTGCAGAAACGCGCGCTCTATTTGCTGAAAAGGGATGGAGCAAGGTCGCGGGTTTTCAGACGAGAAATCCCATTCACCGCTCCCACGAGTATGTTACAAAAATTGCCCTGGAGGTGAGCGACGGCGTGTTTATCCACCCTCTGGTTGGGAAATTAAAGGCCGGAGACATTCCTGCTGATATTCGCATGAAGTGTTATGAGGTCTTGCTGGAAAAATATTATCCGCAGGATCGTGTCGTTCTTAAAGTTTATCCCATGGAAATGCGTTACGGCGGGCCGCGCGAGGCCGTGCTGCACGCCGTTTTCAGACAAAACTATGGTTGCAGCCATTTAATCATCGGTCGCGACCACGCCGGTGTCGGCAGTTATTACGGTCCATTTGATGCGCAAAAAATATTTGAAGAAATTGATGATGGCGACTTGGCTATTAAGCCGCTGAATATTGACTGGACCTTCTGGTGTCACAAGTGCGACGGCATGGCTTCCATGAAAACCTGTCCGCATGGTAAGGAAGACCGCGTCCTCATCAGCGGGACGAAGCTTCGGGACATGCTTGCCCAGGGTGAAATGCCGCCAAAAGAATTCAGCCGGCCTGAGGTCGTGGACATTCTCATGGATTATTACAAGACATTAACCAAGTAAAAAGATTTGGAGATCAAGATGACGATTCAGAAAGCAACAAATATTACCTGGCATGACGGAGAGATCAAAAAAGAAGACCGCGAGCGGCTGCTGGATCAAAAAGGAACGGTGATTTGGTTCACAGGGCTCTCCGGTTCGGGAAAATCTACTCTGGCACATGCGGTGGAAGATAAACTTTTCGAACGCGGCCATTTGACTACTGTTTTGGATGGAGATAATATTCGCCACGGATTGAATAAGAATCTCGGTTTTTCTCCCGAAGATCGAGAAGAAAACATTCGCCGCATCGGCGAGGTTGCCAAACTTTTTGCCGATACCGGAGTCATCGCTATGACGGCTTTTATTTCCCCTTATCGCGCCGACCGGGATAAAGCACGATCTCTTTTAAACAAAGGTGAGTTTGTGGAGGTTTTTGTGCAAGTTCCTCTGGCTGTGGCAGAAGACCGCGATCCCAAAGGATTGTACAAAAAAGCGCGGGCCGGCGAGATCAAAGAATTTACCGGCATCTCGGCTCCGTACGAAGAACCACTTTCTCCCGAATTGGTGGTCGACACCAGCAAGTTGAATTTGCAACAAAGTGCAGAAAAAGTTATTTCATATCTTGAAGAACAGGGAATTGTAAAAAAGGTGTGAGCTTTTACAGAAAACGAGAAGTTTGTATTTTTACAACCCGGTCAATTTGGCCGGGTTTTTTATTTTTAAGGTAACTCCTTCCACGGCGTCATTCAGCAGGAATCTTGTAGAAAAAACGCCGGAATTGGAGTTTTTAAAATTTAGTCGTCGATCCAACAAGAACTTTAAAAAATGATATTATCCGTTGGTGAAGATTATTTGCTTCCACAGGAAAAATAGTAGTGATAATTTTTATGAATTATCGCTATATTAATTCAAAACAAAAAAGGCAGGCTTTATTTTGTTGAGATGAACGAAGAAATAAAAATCAAAAACCGCTATTACAAGTTTTCTCAGTTTCTAAAAGAACGCTACGGCGAAAAGGTTTGGAAA
>JAADGR010000139.1 GCA_013152225.1 Calditrichota bacterium | reverse complement strand
CAATTTCATACAGAATAGCTTTTTCAACATTTTTATAAAGAGTTGAGGTTTTTAAGTTCTGTCCTTGTACCAAATTTTTTCTGACCTTTGGGCCTTCAATGATATATTGGCATCACACCTGAAATTTCCCTGTTCCATGTTGCCATCACATACATCAATATATTTTAAAATAGCATGCAGTTTTCTCAAGTAGGCGCCGGCTTCCTTGGGCGATCGAATATCAGGTTCACTGACGAACTCGATTAAGGGAACCCCGTCCTGTTCAGATCCACCATGCTTTTGGCCCTGGCCGGATCATGGATGAGTTTTCCTGCATCCTCTTCCATGTGAATCCGTGTACCAGGACTAAGTAAATGCTTTTTTGCCTTTTGTCAAGATGAAGATGTTTTTTTTACAAACATGAAAGATATCCCCCCAGTCCAACAATGACACAACACCCCGTAATTGCATAAAAATAGAAGTAAATTAGAAGTAAAAAAGCTTGAAATGGCCTATGAATAAAGGTTATAATTAGTTATTGAGACAAAAAAACAACCCTATTCAGGAGGCCACCCCAAGTGAAGTCCAGTAAAACACAAATTTATACTAACAGCCACGGGCAGACCTGGTATTTCACCAGAGTTTGCCCACAACAAAACATGAAAGTCCTGATTTGGATTGCAAAGACTTTCATATAAAAGATTTCACCAAAATGGAGGGTAGAGAAAAATAAAAATTACTAGTCCATTTGACATAGGTCTGCTTTTGCAATATTATAAGTACAAATATGGAACGTTTAAGGAACTTTAAAATGACATCACCAAATTTAATTGAACCTGAATTAAATCTTCCCCAAATGATTAAATCTATAGAAAATGGTTTGCCTGTATCTAATTTTAAAAAACTTCGGGATAATTTGGGTTTACCGGACAAAGATCTTGCAAAATATATCAGAATTCCCAAAAGTACGCTGGCTATCAGAAAAAAAAGGGGGAAGTTTTCATTTGAAGAATCTGAAAGACTTTATCGGATACAGCGTCTTTTTACAAAAGCCCTTGATGTTTTTGAGGACGCCGATCTGACCAGGAAATGGTTAAAGGAGGATGCCTATGGCTTAGGAGACGTATCACCCCTTGAATACGCTGGAACTGAGATTGGCGCTAGAGAGGTAGAAGACCTGTTAGGACGTATTGAACATGGAGTCTTTTCTTAATGGACATTATTTCGTATCGTGTCGTAAAAGAAAAATACTTGGACTCGGCGTTTGATGGTGAAGGCGCAAGGCTTTATGGTGGACGTTGGAACAGCAAAGGCGTGTCCGTCGTCTATACATCAGATTCTTTAGCTTTATGTTCTCTTGAAATTTTCGTACATCTTCCGTCATATACACTCTTAGCAGATTATGTTTATATAACTGTGGTTTTTGACTCTGCTCTTGTGACTGAAGGATCCATGATTGACGGTTGGGATGAAAGACCAATTTCAAAAATATCTCAGACCTTGGGAGATCAATGGGTCAAAGAAGACCTTTCGGCTGCTTTAAGAGTTCCTAGTGTAATAATGCCCGATGGCCATAACTACATTATTAATATTAATCATCCAGACTTTAAGAAAATAAAAATGGGCAAGCCTCAACCTTTAAATTTCGATCCGAGATTTAACAAATGATTGCAGAACGATTGGGTTCCATTAAACATTTAGGGGGAATCCGTCATGAGAATTTTAAAACTCCGAATATACCGTTTTCCCTGGAAATCCTGTGAAATCGACTTCCATATTTGCGGTTTAACGGCGTTTCAGCCATAACATAACCCTTACCTTAACAGTATGGCTATATGAAACCATTTGGGAAAACTCGCTGAAAATCTGATAGAAACAGCGGCTCATATGTGTTAGGTACTTTTATAGTTTGACACCTCAATCAGATTCATGTCGGGGTCACGGAAATACACCGATAGAATTTGTCCTCTTGCTCCAGTTCGTTCAACAGGCCCCTCAAGCACTGTAACACCGCATGAGGCCAAATGGGAGAGAACATCAGGCAGCGGTGTCAACGTGACGAAACATAAATCGGCTGAGCCTGGAGTTGGCATTTGGGCCTTAGGATCGAATTCTTCCCCGTGTTGATGGAGGTTGATTTTCTGAGAACCAAATAACAGCGCTTTTCTGTTTTTTCCAAAAGTAATGGCTTTTATTCCCAGGACCTTTGTGTAAAACTCGCAGCTTGCTTCAATATTCTTAACCGTTAATACCAAATGGTCTAATGCGATGATTTTCATATCTTATATCTTATCCTGATTAACGTCCATAGTAGGCAATTAGAGATGCTTTTGCTATCGTATGCTGATTAAGAAAAAATCCTACCATTGCTGGCGGCGCTTTTTCGTCTAAATCCAGTTTCTCCGCATTAAGAGCATATACCGTAAATATGTACCTATGAGGTTTGTCCCCCTTTGGAGGGCAGGCCCCACCGAATCCGGGCTTTCCAAAATCCGTCACACTCTGGATGCTGCTTTTGGGCGCCAGACCTTTTTGCGGATTCCCGGCATCTGCCTTAAGACTATTGATATCAGAGGGAATATTAAAAATAATCCACTGCCACCATCCGCTCCCTGTTGGGGCATCAGGATCGTATACAGTGACCGCAAAACTTTTTGTGTTTTTTGGCGCTTTAATCCATTTGAGAGATGGTGAAATGTTTTTCCCATTACAGCCAAACCCTGAAAACACTTGAGTTTCCGTCAACTGCCCGCTTAAATTGTCACTTTCCAAGGTGAATTCTTGAGCATATACACTTTCGATACAAAGAACTCCAAACACGACCACGATCAATATAAGTTTTTTCATCTTACTTTCTCCTTTTTCTTCTTGAACTTTTGTTAAAATTTTTGACACTTTCAAGCCTATGACCGGACTTCAACCAGATAGTTATCAACCACCTTTTCCAAAGTTGACGATCTTTACTTTATATTCCGGACTTTCAGGTAAAAGAACCTGCCAAGTCACATCCGACCCTGTGAAAAAAGGGCTGTGAGCAGGATGCGCGGGAACTTGGTTTGTTTTAATCACATGCATGTTATATCTCCCTGTGTATTGTATTACCGGACGAAACTATTTTGGGAATGAAAGCATATCCCTTCATAAGGCATCTGGCTGTCCTGTCAACAGTTGCCTGCTCCAATTCATAATGACCGTTATTTATGACTAGTTTTCCTTTTGATGTAATGACGCCTGCAGGATGTCCTATCCGCAATACACCTTTATTAATGACGTCGATTTTTGCATACTGATTCGGAATCGTTCCCGGGATCATGGCAGCGGCGGTTGTACATATTGCTCCCGAAACAGGATAAGTTTTGTGCATTTGTTGCATAAAAAGCAATTTAACTACAATATCAACTTCTTGTCCTGTTATTTTTTCATTGCTCATCCAATTCCTGTAACTCATTGGCGGTGCACAAATCGCAAAAAAAGGTGCATATGGAACCTCATTAGTGGCATTGTTCCGGTCCCTGCACAAACCGATTTTTTCTGCAGCTAAACTTCTGATTTTTTCAATACAGGAGAGTAGTGCACCATTATCATTAATTTTTTGAGGTGTTTCATTCCCATTAAGTCCCAAATCCTTTGCTCTTACAAAAACAAGAGGAAGCGCGGCATCAACAATGGATATTTCGATATTCCCCTCATTTTCCACATGCAAAATATCTGTTTGATTCCCTGTAGGTAGAAGCTTACCTGTCATGGCTCCGGCGCTGTCCGCCCAATCCAGGACAATTTTCGCACCAGTGCCCGGGACACCTGCGATTCTGTAATCTCCCTCAATCTCAGCTTTGTTGTCACGCACGGGAATATCGGCAACAATCACTTTATTTGTATTAACCTGGTGAATCCTTACCTTTGTTATGGGTTCAACTGCATCAATAAACCCTTCATCAATGGCATATGGACCTACGGCCGAAGATATGTTCCCGCAATTGGACTTCCAGTCTATCATCGGTTTTATCATGTTTACCTGCCCGAAGAGATAATCGACATCACAGTCATCGCGGGTCGAGGGGCCGATAATAGCGACTTTGCTCGTTAAAGGATCGGCCCCGCCCAGACCGTCAATCTCACGGAGATCCGGTGCGCCGAAAATCCTTAGGATTTGCATATCTCTGAACTTTTCATCCGCAGGCAGATCGGATCGATTGAAAAATACCGCTTTGCTGGTCCCGCCCCTCATAATTGTGCATTTAATTAGATCTTGAATTTCCAAAACTATTCCTTTTGTAGAATTTAATACAATATGCGCGGCAAAAAAGTGACGATTTCCGGGAAAAAAATGAATAGGATAATGATTACGATGATGGGAATAAAAAACGGTAAAATGGCCTTTACAACTTCCTCGAAACTGGTTTCGGTTATGCCCACAAGAATATATAATACATTTCCAAAGGGTGGGGTGATGACACCTACAGACAGTGAAATCACCATAATTACTCCAAAATAAAGCGGATCGATTCCAATGGTTTTTATCATGGGCACCATAACCGGCGTAAAAATCAACACAGCCTCGATTACCGACATAAAGCAGCCGATCAATAGCAAGAAAGCTACGATGACTAACATCAGCACAGTTTGATTGGTGGATAGGTGGGTTACCATCTCGCTCAGTTTCAATGGAATCTGTAACCGAACCAGAAGCCATCCGTACAAAACGGACATGGAAATGATAAACAGGATGATTGCCGTAAACTCAATTGTGCTGTAAAAAATATCCTTAAGATCCCCCGGGGTTACATCCTTATAGATAAACATGCCTAAGATGATAGCATAAGCAGAGGCAACCGCGCCCGACTCCGTAGGGGTGAAAACACCAGACCAAATACCGCCCACAATAATGCTGGGTGTCAGCAGAGCCAATACTGCCCTTTTTGAAAGCCTAAATATCTCTTTTACCGGTTTGCGGGACTCGATCGGCATATCTATTTTAAAGGACATAAGCCATGTCATGACCATCAGGCTTACCCCAAATAAAACTCCCGGAATTACCCCGGCAATGAACAGCTTGCCAACACTAACGTCCCCGAGCCATCCATATATCACCATGGCCACACTAGGCGGTATGATAGGACCGATAACCGAAGACGCGCCGGTGATCCCCGTACTATAGGATATTGGATATCCTCTTTCACGCATGGCTTTGATTTCAAGAGCGCCCAATCCAGCTGCATCTGCGCTCGCCGTACCTGACATGCCCGCAAAAATCATGCTGGCTATGACGTTAACGTGACCGAGTCCACCCCGAAAGTGTCCGACGACGCCATTGGCCAGATCGAAAATCCGATGGGTCACGCTGCCCTTGTTCATGGCATTGGCTGCCAGGATGAAAAAAGGAATAGCCAGCATGGGAAAGTTGTTAATGCCATGCATCATCTTCAAGGGGAATAAAGTTAACTGAATCGTTCCGAAATCATTCATAATCCATAACACTGCCATGCATGTCAGACCAATTGCTATACCGACCGGCACAGCTACCATAAACAATAATATTAAAAGCCCGATAAAAATTATTAGAATTTCCATGTCTGTTACCCCTTGAACAATGCTTTTTGACTAAAGTCTTCGCTGGTGCAAATAAATAATTTTACATTTGCAATCATACGCTGAAAGTGAAAGATGAGCATTCCGGTCAATCCGGCAAGCAGCCCCAGATAGAAAAAGCTGATGCTTATTTCCAAGGCAGTTGTCTTGTTTTCATAGCTTTTATACATCAAAATAATGGTTCCCACCCAGATAGCTGTGAGAAAAGCGGCACAGATAATGTCTACGGTCCACACCAGGCTTTGCCGGGCTATTCCCGTACATCTGGTATACAAAGAAACAATCGTGATATGAGCGCCACGGTACCACGCCGATGCCGAGCCAAGAAATACACTCCAAACACAGAAAAAGCGTGAAAGTTCTTCGGCCCAAGTTGTCGGCATTTTAATGAGATTACGGCTGATGACTTCCACGATGATACACAAAAACATGGCGCAGAAGCATACAAACGATCCGATATCATACAATTTGAGCAGTCTTTTCATTTTACGGGCTCCTGTAAGTTTGGGGTTTCTATGAATATCGATCCATGCCCTGTCCGGTTAAACAGGGCAGGTCGAATTTTTCGGGTCTAACTTTTCCCCGAATGATTTTAGTACATCGCATTTAGACGGTCGACCTCTTTGGCCGCTTCCGGTTCCAATTCGGCAAGGGCATCCTTGATGGCCGGCATAGCTTTGGCTTTTATTGATGCCATATCGGGATCAATAAATATCATATTATGTTTTTTGAGCTCGGCGATATAAAAGGATTCTCTTTCATCTTCAACCTGACCACCATAGGCACGGGCTTCATCAACGGCTTCGCGAATAATGTTCTGATCCCCTACAGAGAGTTTTTCAAACCAGATCTTGCTGGCCACCCAATGCCAAGGCCAGAAAACATGATTGGTATTGATGATATATTTCTGCACTTCCCAAAGTTTTCTGGAATAGGGGGAAACCAGGCTGTTCTCATGCGCATCCACCTGACCTGTTTTCATGGCCAGATAGATTTCGGAAGCAGGAATTATCGTCGGCAAGGTGCCCAATTGTTTCCATACCCTTACCCATACTGGAACAGCGGGAAGCCTGAGCTTCAGTCCACGAAGGTCGAGGGCTGTTTTAATGGGTTTGTTCGCAGTCATTATTCGAGGTGAACGTTTCTGTGGTCCAAAATCGATAATCCCCCCTTTTTTTTGAGCCAACTCCTTAATCTTGTCGCCTATCGGTCCTTCCAGGTAAGCCTTGACGACCTCCCAGTTTTCTAATGCAAACGGTATGGCCACAGCGTCGTAGGCCTTGGCAAACATACCACGAAAGTTGCCACCTGTAAGAGACATCTGTGTTGCTCCAATATTCAGTAATTCCAGAACAGCATTTTCTTTTCCAAGCTGGCCGCTCATAAACATTCTCACTTCCAAGCGACCGTTTGATTTGGCCTCAACGATTTCCTTAAATTTTTTAATGCTGGCCTCTTCGGAACCACCGGGTTTCATGGTGCAATTTACGTCAATATTGATTTTGCCTGCAATTGCCATAGGGATAGACAGGAAAAAAATCGCTGATACAATGACTGTAAACATGTAACATTTTCTCATTTTCAATACCTCCTTTTAGGGTTTATATCCGGCAACAACTGCCGGACAATCAATCAAAACTTTTGAAAGCAGCCTTTTTTCCAAAGACCGTTGATTAAATCCTTAATAGATTGTTCAACTTCTCTTCTTCACCGGCAATCATCTTGTAGATATGTTCATCACCGGGAAACCGACTGTCCTTAACATCTGCCACATATGATTTCATTGCATTGGTAACGATTTCAGCCATGTTGCAATACTTTTTCACGAACTTGGGAGTGAATGCCTGGAATTGTCCGATAAGATCGCTCACAATCAGCAGCTGACCATCGCAATTTACTCCCGCACCAATGCCCAACACCGGAATCTTTAATGAATTCCATATACAGGAGGTCACTTCCGGGGGGACGGCTTCCACTAGCAACATCTTGGCCCCAGCCTCCTGAACAGCCTGGGCATCGCGTATCACCATCTGTGCGTCTTCAGCAGTACGTCCCTGGGCTTTGTGTCCGCCTAACTGACCTGAACTCTGGGGGGTGAGTCCGATATGACCGATTACATTGATGCCGGCATTAGTTATGGCTTGAATGCGGCTGGCCACGCGGATTCCGCCTTCCAGTTTTATGGCATCTACGTCGGCCTCCTTTAAAAAGCGTCCGGCATTCATCACAGCCTGTTCATCACTTGCCTGATAGCTGAGAAACGGCATGTCCCCCACAACAAAGGTGTCGGGCGCACCCCTTCTGACTGCATCACTGTGCCGGATGCATGTATCCATGGTAACAGGTACGGTGCTTTTGTATCCGTAAACACACATTCCCAGGCTGTCGCCGACCAGGATCATTTCCATTCCCGCAGCCTCGGCAAACTGAGCGGTTGGATAATCGTAAGAGGTGAGCCATGCAATTTTTTCCCTGGCTTCCTTCATCTTGTAGAGATCGTGGATACTCATCTTTTTACTCATTGACTTCCTCCTATTGCGTGTTTTTTTTGGCAAGCAGGTGCGGAATGAGACCTCCGTCCTGAAGGACCGAAAGCATGTTATCCGGCAAAGGTTCACACCTGTATGTCTCCCGGGTTGTGAAATTTCGGATTTCTCCTTTTTTTATATTTACTGAAATTTCATGCCCGGCTCCTATTTTTTCTGCTGCTTCAAGGCTCTCAATGACCGGAAGGCCTACATTAAAAGCATTACGGAAAAAAATGCGGGCAAAACTGGCCGCGATAATGCAATGTATACCCTTGGCTTTTATGGCCATAGGTGCGTGCTCGCGTGATGAACCACAGCCGAAGTTGGCATCTGCCACGATGAAATCACCTTCATGGGAATTTAGGCAGAAATCAGGATTATTGGTTTCAAAACAATGCAACGCGAGTTTCCCGGGATCAGTTAGATTCAGATAGAATGCGGGCAAGATCGCATCAGTGTCGATATTCGCTCCGAACTTCCAGACCTTTCCTTTATGAGCCATTTTTATAACCTCCTTTCTTTTGTCTTTATTTTAGTCCCAATTCAGAGGGACCACCGATTTTTCCGAGTATTGCCGAGGCTGCGGCAACAGCAGGATTGGATAAATAAACTTCACTCTCCGGATGTCCCATGCGGCCTACAAAATTCCGGTTCGTTGTGGCAATGCTTCGCTCCCCGCCGGCCAGAACGCCCATATGCCCTCCTAGGCATGGTCCACAGGTAGGGGTGCTGATGACCGCACCGGCATCCATGAAAATGTCAAACAGACCTTCATTATTTGCCTGGCGCCAGACCTTGGGCGATCCTGGAATAATTATAAGCCGTACCCGTGGATCCCGTTTGTTTCCTTTAAGCACATCCGCTGCTTCACGCATATCACTTATCCGTCCATTGGTGCAGGAGCCGATCAACGACTGATCAATGGATATTTCTCCTAGTTCACTGAGTCCAACGACATTGCTGGGCAGATGGGGGCACGCTACTTGGGGTTCAATGGCGCTGACATCGAATTCAATGGTTTCGACATAGTCTGCATCTAAATCACTTGTAAATACTTTGTATGCAGACTCTGTTCGGTCTTGCAGATAAGCCGTGGTCTTTGTGTCCACATGAAAAATTCCATTTTTTGCACCTGCCTCAACAGCCATGTTTGCCATGGTGAATCGGCCATCCATGCATAGCTCTTCAATGGCATCACCGTGAAATTCCATTGCTCTGTAAAGCGCGCCGTCCACACCGATTTTTCCAATGGTATGCAAAATGAGATCTTTGCCCCCAACCCATTTAGGGAGTTTTCCGGAGTAAATCAGTTTCATTGAAGCCGGAACCTTGAACCAAAGCCTTCCTTCCAGCATGACGGCTGCCAGATCAGTGCTTCCGATGCCCGTGGCAAATGCCCCTAATGCACCGTAAGTGCACGTATGGCTGTCCGCTCCCACAGCAAAGTGTCCAGAGAGAACGATGCCCTTTTCCGGTAAAAGGACATGCTGGATTCCCATCTCACCGAGTTCGTAGTAATGTTTCAAATCCTGATCCCTTGAGAACTCACGAAGAATTTTACACTTTTCAGCGGATAAGATATCCTTGTTGGGCGCAAAGTGGTCAGGAATCATAACCACTTTATCCTTGTGGAAAACGCTTTGACCGCCCGCTTTCTTGAACTGTTCAATGGCCAGGGGTGCTGTGGGATCACTACCTAGGGCCACATCCACCTCACACATTATCAACTGGCCCGGATGTACCTCGTCCAGACCGGCACCTTTGGCTAAAATTTTTTCCGTAATCGTCATACCCATGGTCTATCCTCCAATTCTTTTAATTTCCGAGACAATTGCATCCCCCATCGTGTTTGTATTCACCACCCGGGAGCCATTAGTGGCGATATCCGCAGTATGGATCCCGTTTTCTATGGTATTGTCGACTGCTTGTTTTAATAAATCAGCGGATTCGGGAAGATTGAGACCATGACGGAGCATCATTTCCGCGCTCATAATCTGGGCCACTGGATTGGCGATATTTTTCCCCCCGATATCCGGTGCGGAGCCACCCGCGGGTTCATACATACCGAAATTTCCCACGTTAATGCTTGCTGAACAAAGCATGCCCAAGGAACCGGTCAGCATCGCGCATTCATCGGTGATAATATCACCGAACATATTCCCTGCCAGCAATACATCAAATCGATGGGGGGTACGCATGATTTGCATTGTGGCGTTGTCGATATAGATATGTTCCAGCTCAACTTGCGGAAAGTCACGTGATACTTCATTAACCACTTCTCTCCAAAGGACCATGGTTGTAAGTACATTTGCTTTATCGATGGACGTAATTTTTTTCTGCCGTTCCATGGCAAACTGGAATGCCTTGCGAGCAATCCGTTCGATTTCTTCTCTTGTGTAAACCATCGTGTCAAAAGCTCGCTCGTATTTTCCAGTCCCATCTCGTCCCTTGGGTTTCCCGAAATAGATATCACCTGTAAGCTCTCGTATGCATAGAATTTCAAAGCCGTCACGGATGATTTCCGGTTTTAGCGGACTTGCCCCGGCAAGGCATTTGTAAACCTTTGCCGGACGGATATTACAGAAAAGCTCGAAGTGTTTGCGCAAGCGCAGCAATGCCCCGCGTTCAGGCTGCTCATCTGGTGGAAGGTTCTCCCACTTTGGTCCCCCGACGGAACCGAATAAGATAGCGTCGCTCTCCTCACAAATTTTCAGGGTGCTTTCAGGCAATGCCTTACCGTGATTATCAATTGCTATACCGCCAACGTCAGCAAATTCGTATTCCAGTTTGAAACCCTGCACACTTTGTAAGGCATCAAGCGCCTTTATAGCTTCGGGCATGACCTCCGGTCCAATACCATCACCAGGTAATACAGAGATTTTTTTCATTTTCATCCTCCTGTTTTGCATATGTCTCAAATCCGAGGTGTTTGTTCACCACCAACTTGTAAGGTTGACATCTTGTAATCCTGTATGACAGGATGAGTTTAATATTGACATACAAAAAAAAGCGTGTCAATAAAAAAATGAAAGGAGAAAAAATAAGATGAAAAAACTTGATCGGTCCGTAATCCAACGACAACCTGTTCTGGCGGAACAAGTAGCTCATTTAATGACTCAATCGATCAGAAATGGTGATCTCAGTCCAGGGGACGTATTTCCTTCAGAGAGTCAATTGTCAAAAGAATTGGATGTTAGTAGAACAGTGGTACGTGAAGCGCTTGCGCGCATGAAACATGATGGTCTTCTTGAGTCCAGAAAAGGAGGTCGGACCCGGGTTACCCAAGATATCAGCGGTCTGGTTTTCAGAATAGACGTTGATGCATATAAAGAAGATCAATTTTTGAAACATCTTTATGAATTAAGAGTGATTATTGAGCCGGAAGCCGCCGCTCTTGCAGCTGTTCGCGCCACGCCGGAAGCTCTTATCCGGGTCAGGACAAAATTTAAATTGCTTGAAAAATCCATCACCGAAGGGGGGGAGGGTACAGAGGAAAGCATCGGGTTTCATAAAGCGATCATGGATGCCAGTGGGAATCCTCATTTGGCTGAATTCGTAAACTGGGTGGATAAAAAAATCTGGGCTTTTGTTCGTTCTTGTGACATGGAGAGTAATGGAAAAATGATTAACCATATTCAACAGGAACATAAAAGCATTGTCGAAGCTCTTGAAAATCGAGATGCTCAAAAGGCACGTGAAACATCCCGAAAACATGTGCTGCAAGCAGCCGGACATCATGGCGTGAAGCTCTCGTGAAACTGCAACTGAAATTTTGCAGATGATCTTATTAGGGTTTCAACGACGTCTGCATCTGCTTGAAGTGTTTTTGGAAAGAAAAAGATTGCATTTAAAAAAGCAACGGTCAGTAAAAATATGTTTTTACCAGGATCTTTTTGTTTTGACTCAACATCCGGAGTGTTATATGCAATGGCATCATATGTTGACAATGACCTTTGCACTTTCAAATATCTCGATAGATCGTTTGGCCGCTATCTTTGCTTCCTTGCGATACCCGGAGTTAAAAGCCGGCTGCCCGCAGCAGGTCTGATCCAGGGGAATATCCACTGAAATGCCAGGTTTTTCAAACAGGCAGACCATGGCCTTTCCCAATTCAGGGTACATGGTGTCAACAAGACCATTGGATGAACAGGGTGACGGTTTTATCTTTATCCATGATATGAAATTACCTTCTGGTATAAGTTGATGGACATAATGGGATATACCATTACCGGCACAAATTATCCATAGGCCACTGACGGGACCCAGGTGACAAGCCAGGGCCATGCGTGTCAGGGATCTATGAAAATTATCAGCATAATCGGAATGGCAATTCAGGGCATACTGGAAAACTCCAGTATCATGGGAGTAATATTTAATTTTTCGAGCGACCGCTCAAAAGCCCGGCGGTAACTTCAGTCGGTTTTAGGCA
>JAADGR010000446.1 GCA_013152225.1 Calditrichota bacterium | reverse complement strand
TCTTTTGCTTTGATGAGACTGAGCAAAACGACGTTGTCGCTGCCGGATTTGCGAACATTGTCGAAATACGATGTTCGCACCCGAATTTCCTCTGTTGCATCCTTAACCCGGGCAATATCACCGAGCCGCATGAATCCATATCCGGTCGGCACTTTTAAATCTCTTAAAGTCTCGGTTTTGTCAAATTCACCTTTTAGCCGGACAGAGTATTCCTGTGAGCGCTGTTTGAAACGGCCGCCCGGCATATCCAGGTTTTGCGCTGCAAGAACTTGTGCCAGTTGCGGCATCGAAATTTTGTGTTGATATACCGTTCGGTTATCCAACTCGACGCGAATCTCGCGTTCGCCGCCGCCGGTGATGTTAACGTTGGCAACACCCTCAATTTGCGAGAAACGATCGCGCAGCTTTTTATCCGCTAAATCGTACAGTTTTTTCATTTCCAGATTGCCGGAAAGGACCACATCAATAATCGGTTCGGCATTTATGTCCATTTTCTGGATGATCGGCTTTTGAGCATCCTTGGGTAGGTTATTGAGAATGGCATCAATTTTATCTTTTACCTCCTGGCTGGCAATGTCAACGTCTTTGTCGAGTTCAAACAAAATCGTAACAAACGACACGGCCTCCATGGAATAAGAAGTCATTTCATCGATCTTGCTGATCGAGGAAACGGCATCTTCAATTTTCTTGCTCACCTGCGTTTCAATTTCCTTGGGTCCGGCACCGGGATAAACGGTTTGGATAGTGATGACGGGGAAACTCACGTCAGGGACTAAATCAAGGTTGAGTCCAACATAGGCAATGACGCCAAAAAGCAGCAGGGCAATCAGCACCATGCTGGTCATAATAGGGCGCTTTATGGATATGTCTGATAAAAACATTAATTTTTTCCTTTTTTAAGATAAAAAGACCTTGGCCTGGCATACAAAATTTTCTGTTCCCCCTTTATGTCTCCAGTCCTCAATCAGGACTGATTAATAATTCTGATTTTATCGCCGTTTTTAAGCAAAAGCTGACCTTCGGTGATCAATAAATCCCCGGGATTGAGTCCTTTGACGACTTTTACATCCAGCCCTATCGATTTTCCAATTGTAATTTCCCGTTCTTTTGCAATACCATTTGTCGCAACAAAAACAATATTTTTATTTTCCATTCTGACTAAATTTTTGCGGCCGATAAGAATTCCTTCTCCCCCCCCGTCGCCTTGAATCGTGATTTCCGCATTAACGCCGCTTTGAATTTGTTTTTGGGAATTATCGAATTCCACGGCAACGCCGAAGGCCTGTTTTTTCGCATTGAGAGACAGATCCACCTGGATCACTCGGCCTTTAATCGTAATATCTCCCCAGGTAGCGCTTGCCGAATCGCCCTTATGAATGTCCTTAATTTCGCTTTCGGAAACCCAGAATTTAGATTTCAATTTATAAGTTTGTGAAATTGTAAACAACGGATCTCCCGGCTTGACATTATCCGATTCCTGTACATTAATCTGAGTGATGATTCCGCTGATCGGCGCCTGAACTTTTACGAACTGTTTCACAGCCTCCCAGTTTGCTTTCACAACCTCAAATTGAGTTCTCGTATTCTCAAACTCTTGCAAAGAAATGCCGCCGTTTTTATACAGATCTTGCATACGTTTCAATGTCGCCCGGGCATGTTCAAAAGATACTTTGGCCTGATTGTATTGGGCGGCAGGGTTGTCGATCGGGAAGGAGATGATAACCTGATCTTTTTTTACATGATCTCCCACGCTAAAATAGATTTTCTCCACTTTATCAGAAACTTTTGCCGAGGCTTTGGATTCCTTGATTCCCGTTAAAACGGCATGGTAAGTATGCTTTATTACGATGGGTACTTTTTTAATCGTCTCCACTTTAACCGGTACGCCGTTTTCTTTGTAAAGCTGCTCCATGCTCTTCGCATTATTTTTTTCGTCGGTGCAACCTGAAAAAAATTGAACGACAATAAACAAACATGAAAAAATGGTAATTAATTTTCTCATTTTTCTTACTCCTGTATATTTTGAATTGTTTATGATTTTGTTAATTCAGGCCCGAATACCGGTGATAAAAATTTCCACCATCTCTTTTCCCTTCCCTTTAAAAAGAGAACTTGCTTCATTTCCGGCCAAAAGAAAAGCATACCCGGCAATCAAAGTGGCCAACATACTTGTTACGGCATCAGGATCAACATCCTTTCGTATTTCACCGAGTTCAATTCCTGCGTTAACGACATCAACCAGTATTTCATAAAATTTGTCTTCCCGCTCTTTCATGAACGTCCGGATTTCCGGAACTTCATTTCGAATTTTCATTTCTATGAAATCGAGATGCTGGTTGGCCAAAAAATCACGATCGCATCGGAATCTTTCAAAAAAAACAGTGAGGATTTTTTGAATTTTATCCAAAGGACCAAAGTCCTCGTTCAGTATTTCTTTAATAAATTTAAAAAACGGATCGACGCGTTCCTTAAAGAGCGCAGCAAAGAGTTCTTTCTTATTGCCAAAATGCCAGTAAATGGCCCCGCGTGTAACACCCGCTTCCTCACCGATGTCGGATAATCTTGTCGCGGCATAGCCTTTTTCGCTAAAAACCCGAACAGCCGCTTCAAGCAACTGCTTGCGGGTGATCCCGGCTTCTTCTTTCGTACGTCTCATTGCTTCCTCAGGATTAGTTTAACATACATGAACGTATGTAAGTTAAAAATGTTTCAAATAAATTGCAATGCTTTTCTTCTTGCTTTTCGGAGATTTTAGCATTATTTCCTTACAAATTAAAAGTACAACCTTGAATTTGTAAAATGATTAAAAGCTCGCAGGTTTGTGACGATTTGAAGTAATGGAGGGTTTGGAACTTTAGGGTAATCGTGTCATCTTGAATACTTTCACATTATTCCCCGCATTTATACGGCAGAGATATATTCCCGCACTAACCGTTTGCCCCATATCATTTTTTCCATTCCATCGGACATCGTGTTCTCCGGATGGTATTTCATCATTCAGCAGTGTTTTTATTTTTTGTCCCAAAACACTGAGGATAACCCTGACAACAGGTTCCTCAATTGCACTCACTCCGATTCTGACCCTGAACGGTTTGATTTGTTGAGCGTATCCATAAATTTTTGAATGAGTGTTGTTTTTCCGACACGGCGCGGACCGTAAATGATCGTCACTTTGCCGGCAGTGACGGTCTTGCGGAGATTTTCAAGTTGAGCTTGCGGAATATACACTTTTGCCTCTATTAATATAAATTCAGTCAGTTTGTTGACTGAATTTATATTAATTCGGTCAGTTTGTCAAGGAGTTATTTATTATAAATGTTCAGTTTGTTTTAGAAAATTGAAAACGTAAAAGATCATGCAAGAAACAGCTTTAGGAAAGGTAAAAAGTCAGGATATTTTATTCCTTTCAATCCGCAGGCTCTCCCATTCTGTCCAGCGTTTCCCCCTCTGTGCGCGCAATGATTACCGTACCGCAGGAATCGCTCAGCACGTTGGTGGCGGTGCGGAACATGTCCAGGACTCTGTCAACGGCGAGGACGATTCCCACGCCTTCCAGCGGCAGACCCACGGCCTGCAAAATGATGGTCATCATCACCAACCCGGCCATGGGCACGCCTGCAGCGCCGATTGAAGCGAGCAGCGCCGTCAGGACAACGATGACCTGCTGGCTGACGCTCAGATCGATTCCGTATACCTGGGCGATGAAAATGGTGGCAACGCATTCGTACAGGGCGGTGCCGTCCATGTTCACAGTTGCGCCGATGGGTAGGACAAAGTTGGCTATTTTTTGCGAAACACGCGAACGCGTCGTCACGCATTCCATAGTAAACGGCAGCGTCACCATTGAGGAACTGGTTGAGAAAGCGGTCAGGAGGGCAGAGGCCATGCCTTTGTAATGCTTGTACGGATTGACGCGGGCAACAAAGCGCAGCAACAACGGCAGGTTCACAAAAGCATGGATAAAAAGTCCGGCGAGGACAACGATAAAATAAAATCCCAGTGATTTAAAAGCGCCGAAACCCGTTGTAGCCACCAGCCGTGCATTGATACCGAAAACGCCGATCGGGGCCGTCCAGATGATGAGATGAGTGAGTTTCATCATGGCGTCAAATGCGCCCTGGATAACGTTTGTGAGCTGCGTACGATGGGGATCATTAAGGCGGGTGATGAAATAGGCAAAAAACATGCAGAAAAAAATAACCGGCAAAACATCGCCCTTTGCCAGGGACTGAAAGACGTTTTCCGGGATAATGCGAAATAAAAGATCGCTGATACTTTGTTGTGCGGCACCAAGTTCCTGAACATTTTGCTGCAAGCCCACATTTGCCCCGACACCCGGTTGGAAAATATTGACCAAAATCTGGCCGGTGATGATGGCCATCAGGCTGCTGACAACATAGTAAAGCAGCGTTTTTAATCCCAGCTTGCCGAGACCGGTGCCGTTGCCGATGCTCAAAATGCCGGACATGATCGATGTAACAATCAGCGGCATAATGATCATTTTTAAAAGCTTTAAAAAAACTCTGGCCATCGGATCGGCAACGGGGAGGATGCTTTCACCAAAAATCCGGCCGAACAAAATTCCAAGAAAAATTCCAATGAAAATATATGACGTCAAGGACAGCTTTTTTAGCTTCATACTTTTCCTCTTTGATGATTTGAAAAACTTTAATTGTTGAGCACAGAATAGAAATGGCACAGAAAAAGCATTTGCGAGAAGCTTGATTCTACTAACAAAATAATTATGAGCTTTTATGCTTTTCCGGCTGTTTAATCCGGGGGCTTGATCTTGTCACATTATTCATTCAATGCGCCACACCGCCCACTTTCTGCTTTCCTTCTCCGGTCTCTATTCTCCGTTTTCCGTATTTACAAATACCCCTTGTACCAATAAAAAAGCAGTTTAATATATTCCGCATAAACCCTGCGCACGCCGTTCGCGGCCTGCCACCAATTCGTTGCATCGATATAAATGCGCACGGTATGCGGGTAGATGCTGATGCCGTGTTTTTCCATAACTTTTTTGTAAGCAAGATAGCTGCGCCGGATATGAAAGTTATCATGAATAATCATTAGAGAATGATAATTGTGCCCGAGCATATATTGAAGCAGTGCTTTTGCCGTGTTGTGGGTAAAAGGATCGGTGATGTTCAATTTCATGATTGTGTATGCAGAAGGAGGGACGTGCAATGAGTCCATCTTAGTCCTCACAATCTGCTGATAGTTCTGCAAACCGAAAGCATCGACCAGACCATTTTGCGTGTTCAGCGTCATGACGATGTGTTTGATCGTTCCTTCCCGCCACAAACGAATGGCCTCCTCCACCCTGAACCTGGAAACAGTGTGGCCGCCTTCGATAACGACGACGTCCGCAGGATGATTTGAGGACGGCATTTCGAGGTAGCGGCCCATGGCGATGAAAATAGGTTTATGGACGAGCCAGAGAATCAATATAAATAAAAACAGCAGGCCAAGTTTGAAGGACCATTTCAACTTTTTTCTACCCAAACCTGCACCAAATTCACAATCACTTCAACAGCTTTTTGCATATCCTGAATTGAAATCCATTCCTGTTTGGAATGAAAGTTGTGGCCGCCGGTAAAAACATTCGGCGTCAGCAGACCGTCGTAGGACAGGCGGGCGCCGTCCGTACCGCCGCGAATGATGTTTTTAACCGGCTCGATCCCGGCGCGGCGTACGGCTTCCAGAGCGTACTCGACCACCTTGGGGTCCTGATCAATTTTATATTTCATGTTGCGATAATATTCATCCACCTTAAAATCAAGCGATGCTTTTGGATGTTCGGCCAGCACTTTGTCGGCCAGTTTTTTGAGATAGGTCTCTTTTTCATTCAAACCATCGACGGTGAAATCACGAATCAGAAATTTGATAACCGCTTCTTCAACATTTCCGTTAAACTGGTGCGGATGAACATAGCCTTCACGTTTTTCCGTTGTTTCCGGGGACAAGCTGTCTTTGGGGAGTTGTTCAATGATTTCCGTCGCAATTTTAATGGCATTCACCAGTTTGTTTTTTGCATACCCGGGATGAACATTTACACCGGTAATCGTCATTGTTACCGAATCGGCGCAAAACGTTTCGTCTTCGATTTCGCCGAGCGTCTCACCATCGATCGTGTAGGCATAGTCGGCGGCAAACTTTTTGATGTCGAATTTATCCGCCCCTTTGCCGATTTCCTCATCCGGCGTTACCGCGATTTTTATGGTCCCGTGTTTTATTTCGGGATGCTTTACGAGGTGGTTTATCGCGTCAAATATTTCGGCGATCCCGGCTTTATTGTCGGCGCCCAACAGAGTTGTCCCGTCGGATGTGATAATGTCATTGCCGATTTGCTGTGCTAGCGCCGGGTTTTCGTCCGCTTTTATCACAACAGAGGAATCGCCCGGCAAAACAATATCGCCGCCGTCATAATTTTTGTGGATTTGTGCTTTGACGTCTTTGCCGGTAACATCCGGAGACGTGTCCATGTGCGCAATAAGTCCGACGACCGGAACTGTTTTATCCGTATTCGCCGGCAATGTGGCCATAACATAGCCGTTCTCATCCATTGCCGCATCCTGAACCCCCATGTCCAAAAGCTCCTGTACCAGTACTTTTGCCAGTTCTTTTTGTTTTTCCGTGCTGGGAAACGTTTCACTTTCTTCAGAGGATTGTGTGTCAAAAGTCGTGTAATGCAAGAATCGATCTGTACACGTGAATTCTATATCTGCCATTTTATATTTCTCCCTTGCTAAGAAATGAATCTCTTGTATATCTTGCGGTAAACTTTTATATTACTCATCAAAACAACCGGTAAATTTAAGGATAAAATTATGAAAAAAAAGATTTTTCTTTTTCTTATTATTCCCCTGTTAATTATCTCTTGCGGAAAGAAAAAAGAAACGCAGGTCATCAGGCCGAAAGGCAATTTTAATATTTCCACGAATGACAAATCCGACCGCGAGCCGAACGGCGGCATGCTGCGTTTCACCCTGGGCGGAAAAACCATGCACGATAAATATTTTGTTGCACAATTTACCCCCCGCGGCGATATTTTTGAACAGGATAATTTGCAGCTTTACAATTACAACCTCGGTTCCGATAAATATCCGCAGTTCATCATCAATCTCGATTTTAAGGAAAGCGAACTGAAAAACTGGCAGGGCAAGGTTTTTCCGCTGCATTTTTTAGCTTTTACGGCTGCACCCGATACACCGCCGTTCAACTCGCAAGGTGAATTGAAAATAATAAAAGTGACGGATACCTTTATTGAAGGGACCTTTCACGGCTATCTAATTAATCCAATTTCCAAAAGAAAGTTTCCGGTTAAAGGGGAATTCAAAGCGATTATTAAAATGAATGTCTGAATCAAATATGGGTAACCCGCAAAAAATCCTGAAATGTCATCGAGAACGAAGCAGTCCGGCTGTCGGGTAAGGTGCTGTTGTTTATGGATCGCTTCCCCGATAATTCGGGGTAGACTCCCGCTCCGCTCCTCGCGATGACATGCTTTTCGACTTGTTGATTTTCCCCGAATCCTTCACCAGGAATGCTTTTTTCTGCCTCTGGGCCTGCCTCCTGTAATGTCGGGCCCGCGTCGCATTCTGGCTTTGTTTACTTTGAGGCGCATTCCTTTGAATTCCAGGCCATCGAGACCTTTTCTTGCGTCGTTGGCATTTTCCGCATCCATTTCAACAAAAGCAAAACCTCTCGGTTCGCTGGTTTCTTCATCCCGCTTAATTTCGATGGAATGAACCTGGCCATACTTTTCAAAAAGAGGCCTTAGATCATTTTCCGTAACTTTATCGGTTAAATTTCCGACATAAAGTCTTTTAGGCATACTGCAAATTTTCTCCTCGATCTAATTCATTTTGATTTTATCTTGTAAATCCAACGGCTTGCCGTTTTGACCACAAACTCGCAGGCATACCTCCCAGTTTGCCCCTTTGTTTGGAATTTTCAACAAAATTCGATTGCGACCTTTTTTCAGATGAACAGGTACAATATCCTCATCGATGGTCAGTGGCCGTGACGCAAAATTCTCGTGCACTTTAGCACCGTTCAGCCAGCACACCACGCCGTCATTGCTGCCGATTTTAAAAAGTGCGGGAAAGGCGTGCGGTATAATTATTTCTGCATAAGCATAAGCCGCTTCCTGTTTGCGACCAAACATTTCTGCCAGGGGAATAATGCCCCAAATGTTGTCCGTTTCGTATTTTTGCCATTTTGCGACAAGACCTGCAAAGGTTTTTCTTTGGCTAAAATCAATTTTCTTTTCCGGAAAGAAGGATGTTTTTTCAGCGCGGTCATTTTTATTGGGGAACGGCCCGGCAACCCACCACGCATTGACAAAACCATCGCGTGCGGCAATTTGGGCATTGTTCTCGTGCACGGCTCCTCTTTCGCGCAACTCGGCCAGGATTCGCTCGGACGCACTCCTTTGATGTGAATATTGCAATGCACGCAAAAGGAGCTGCTTTGCTTCTTTGTTGTGATCGCTTTCTGCCAGAATTAACGCCATGTGCAGGTAATAGCTGGCTGCGGCTTCAGCTAATCCGGGATCGTTTTCCAGGGACACCACAACATCCATTGATTTTGCCGAACCGATTTTTGCGACATTGTACAGCGCCCGCTTTTTCTCGATCATGTCCGCTGAACTTTTCAGAACGCGATGGTATAGTTTTAAAGCTGTTTGCTGATCGCTTTTTTCCGCCAGTTGCACCATAACGTGATAAGCCGCAGATTTTTCTCCGGCTGTGCCGTTACGTATCGCATCGAAAATTTGTTTGCTTAAAGGGTTTGAAAATTTCTTATTCGTGAGAGCATGTGCAATTTTACGCGATTCATCGTTTTTTAAGCGGCCGGCTGTAACGATCATTTGCAGCCAGGGCGGCAATGGAGATGCAAGCGTTAAATAGACAGGCGCATCATCCGACACTGGTTTTGATTTTTCCACAGGCTGTCCCAGATAATCGATTGCCCGGCTGATTTTTAGCTCTGTCATCCAGTCCAAAGTGTGTGTTTTTGTTGTGCTCCAGACGGCCAGTTTAACCTGGTTACCTTTAACAAACGGAAGGACATAATCATGCACATTTCCCACGCCGATGCGATCCAGGGGTTCAAAGCCCCGGAGTTGTCTGATGAGGGCACTCATAGCAATGTACGACGGCTTGGGTTTGTAGTCCCAGGTTACAGTGCCGAAATTATGTTCACCCTCGTGCGGGTCCCGGCCGTCGTCATGCCAGTCATACCAAATGCTGATCGGAACTCCGGCAGACAAATTGCTCAGCCATTGCCGCGGCAGGTATTTCCCCTGCAATTCGCGGGACATTACCGTCGTATTATAACCCCATTCGCCGCTGAGAATCGGGATGTCCTTTTCCTTTGGCCGGTACTGTTCGATGAGTAATTTCAACTGGTTGTACTCTGCAATCGCGGTTTCCGGAGAACGCCCGGGACTGCGATAGGGGTGCACTGTTACGCCGTCTACCAGATTGAGCAGACCCTTTTTGAAGCAGCTATCAAGAAAAGAGAAATCGATGCTGGAAACTGCAGGCCCAACGATACATGCCGAGGTATCGGCCCGGCGTATGGCCGGTACAACAGCCTTGCACCACGCCATATAGTCACTCACATTAGACTTTGGCCGCCAGAATTTATCCAGGTTGGGTTCGTTCCACAATTCCCAGATGATATTTTTCCCGGCGTATCTTTTGGCAAGTGCGGCGGCAAAACGCGCAAAAGCAGCACGGCTTTTTTCGGAATGAGGGGCCAGGCCTCCATCATAAAGCGCGTTTCCATAATCCAGAATAAATAGTAAACGGATGCCCCGGCTTTCCAGATCGGAAACAAGCTGATCATAATTACTGAAATTATATTTGTCCGGCTCTTTTTCTGCGCCGCCCCAGGACACATCCATGCGAACGATGCCGACACCTGCTTTTGTCATCATGTTCAGATCATTGGCATTGCCTTTGTAAAAATGAATGTTGACTCCCAGGCCTTCTGCCACCGGCAACATCCTCAAATCCGGATGCCTGGCTCCTGCACGATTTGCGTTTTCTTTACGGTTCGACCGACAATTGAGGGCATTGAACACGAAAAGAAAACCAATGAACAAAACAACAATTTGTTTTTTCGACATTTTTTCTCCAATATTTACGGTTATCACTTAATTTTTCCACTTAAATTTAATGGTGCTCCTTTTTGATCAGAGACCCTCAAGCACACCTCCCAATTCGCGCCTTTGTTGGGTACTTTTAGCAGAATTCGATTGATGCCTTTTTCGAGATGAACCGGCACGACGTCTTCGTCGATGGTTAGAATCCGGGAAGTAAAATTTTCATGCACTTTCTTGCCGTTCAGCCAGCAGACAACACCATCGTTGCTGCCGATTTTGAACACTGCATCCATTTCGCGCGGCATATTCAAGCGAGCAAAGGCATAGGCCACTTCTTGCTTGCGGCCATACAGATCGGCAAGTGGAACGATGCCCCACAGATTATCAGGACGGACTTTTTGCCACCTTGCTATCAGGCCATCAAATTTCTGTGTTTGAGAAAAATCAATACCCTTTTCGGGGAAATATGATGTCTTTTCGCCACGATCATTGGCATTCGGAAAGGGACCCGCTACCCACCAACTGTCGATGAAACCGATTTGAGTGGCCAGAGCCTTTACGTCAACCACCTGACCCAGTTCTTTCATCTTTGTTAAAACCTGTTCGGTCATGTATCGTTGCTTGGCCCCCTTTGCCGAATAAATTAATAATTTTTTTGCTGTTTTAAAATCGTTTTTTTGCAAATACTTTAAAGCGAGTTGAGAAAAATAGCAGGCTGCGTCTTGTGATAAATATGTATCGCGCAACAAAGGCTCCACAATTGGTTCGGAACGCTGCGATGCTATTATAGCCACAGCGGTCAGAGCCTTCTTTTTGACCAACAAACCCGCATCGCTTTTCAATATCCGGTGGTACAGGTCCAGAGCCTTTTGCGAATCGCCCAGTTTACCCGCCAGCACACTCAGAGCGTACTGCGCGGCATTTTTCTTTCGCTCGTTATCACTTTTCAAGGCATCCCCAAGTTTTTTGAAATATGGGTCGCTGCGCTCTTTATTTCTGGCAAAAGCCATTGCGCATGCACGCGCCCTGTCTGCATCCATTTGCTGCGCCTCCAGGATAAGATCGAGCCACAGCGGTAGTGGCTTTGCCAGAGCCAGATATCTCGGCCCATCATCCATGATGATTTTTTGACCATCCGCGACATTTAAAGGTTTGCCGAGATAATCCACCGCCCGGGTCACACGCAAATCCTCGCCCAGTTCGATAGTATGCGACTCACCGGTCGTCCAGAGCGCCAGTTTCACTTTATCGTCTTTGATGAATGGCACAACATAATCGTTTACCTCGCCAATGCCAATCCGATCCAGTGGTTGAAAACCCTGAAAATATTGAATGAGCGTCTTCATCGCGATATATGCAGGCTTGGGCTGGTAGTCCCAGGTGACGGTGCCAAAGTTATGTTCCGGTTCGTTGGCATCACGGCCGTCGTCATGCCAGTCATACCAGATGCTAATGGGAATGCCGGCGCTCATGTTGCTCAGCCACTGTCGCGGCAGGTATTTGCCCTGCAACGACCGGGGCATGACCGTTGTATTGTAGCCCCATTCACCGCTAAGTATAGGGATATCTTTTCCCTTTGGCCGATATTGGTCGATAAGCAATTTTAGCAGATTGTACTCATCAAGAGCTGTTTCGGGAGAATGCTCCGGACTACGGTAAGGATGTACGCTCACGCCATCCACCAGTTCGAGCAGCCCCTGCTCAAAACAGGCTTGCAGAAATGAAAAATCGATTCTAGAAACAGCCGGTGCCACAATGCAAGCCTGAGGGTCAGCCTGACGGATTGCAGGCACAACAGTTTTGCTCCAGGCCATGTAATCATCCACATTCGACTTTGGCCGCCAGAATCTATCCGTATTGGGTTCGTTCCACAGTTCCCATATAATTCTTTTTCCGGCATATCTTTTGGCAAGCGCGGCGGCAAAGCGTGCATAAGCAGCACGGCCTTTTTCAGAATGAGGCGCCAGGCCCTCATCATAGAGAGCGTTTCCATAGTCCAGGATGAAAAGCAAACGGAGGCCGCGGCTTTCCAGGTCGGAAATAAGCTGATCGTGACGACTGAAATTATATTTGCCCGGCTCTTTTTCAGCGTCGCTCCAGGATACATCCATACGAACGATACCGATACCTGCTTCCGTCATCATGTTCAGATCATTGGAATTGCCTTTGTAAAAGTGAATGTTGACTCCCAGGCCTTCTGCCACCGGCAGCATCTTTAAAGCCGGATGCC
>JAADGR010000008.1 GCA_013152225.1 Calditrichota bacterium | reverse complement strand
TGTCCGATGCATTTCCGGAAAAGTATATTGAAGTGGTCAATACGGCCATGTCCGCCATAAACAGTTATACTTTGCTGGATTTTATGGACGAAATTCTGGCAAATAAACCGGATGCCATTTTAATTTATGCCGGGCACAATGAATTCTATGGTGCTCTCGGAGTTGCTTCCACCGAATCGCTGGGAAAGATACGATGGATCGTTAAGACCTATCTCAAACTGATTCGATTTAAAACTTTTTTGCTGATTCGGGATTTTATCGGGCAGATGCGTATTGGAATGGGTAATATCTTTTCGCACGGATCGGTTGCCGACCCGTCAGCCACTTTAATGGAACGCATTGCCGGTGAACAATCCATTCCATTTAAAAGCACTGTGTATGAAGCAGGAAAACGACAATTTGAGAACAATCTGAATGAAATTGCCCAAAAGGCTCGAGGCAGAGGGATCCCCGTTCTTTTCAGCGAGCTTGTCAGCAATGTTCGGGACCTGAAACCATTTGTGTCGATAAAACAGGAACAATTTCCGTCAGCCGATGATGAGTTCCTATTGGCCCAAAAGTTAGAAGCGCAAGGCAAATATGAACAGGCGAGACAGGCTTATCATAAGGCGAAAGATCTGGACGCCTTACGATTTCGCGCACCGGATGAATTTAATGAAATCATCCATCGGGTTGCTGAAAGGTATGAAATCTCTGTCGTTCCCATGGAATCCTGTTTTGAGACCGCTTCGCCTCATAGATTGGTAGGCGACAATTTGATGGTGGATCACCTCCACCCGAATATTGGCGGTTACTTTTTAATGGCGGATGCATTTTTTCAAGAGATGAGAGAAAACAAGCTCATCGCCGATGAGTGGGATTCCACGCGGATCAGACCAGCCTCATACTATCATAATAATTGGGCGCTGACAGAATTAGACAGCGCTTATGCGGATTTGAATACACGCTCCCTGAAAGGGGGCTGGCCGTTCAAACCAAAGACATTGCCCAATCATTCATTGAATGATTATCGACCCAAAACAACGGCGCAATCTCTGGCTCTAAGAATATTGCAGGATGAATCAGTGAGTCTGGAATCGGCACATCTCGAGTTGGCAAAGCATTATGTGAAAAATAAACAGTATGAACAGGCATTCCGGGAGTGGGAGTATCGAGCGCTTATTTATCTTATTCCTTTTGATATCAGCTTATATCAACCGGCGATTATGTCCCTTTTTAGAATGAATCAGTTTGAGAAAGCATTACCGCTGCTTTATCAGTCTTTAAGAGTAAAGGAAACGGCATTTGCTGCAAAGTGGATCGGCCAGCTTTTATTAAAAAAAGGGAATACTAAAGATGCCTTGGCATACCTTGAAAAATCTTATGAGATTAAAGCCGACGATCCACAGTTGCTCTGGTATTTGTCTCGTGCCTATGCTTTAAATGCGCAGTCGCAAAAGTCCGAAAAAGTGTTGCGCGAGTTAAAGAAAATAATGCCTTTACAAAACAAGGCTCCGGTAAACAATCAATAAACTGGAAACAGCCTGTTGGTTACGTAATATCGACTAATGTTTCATGAGTATTTGGAGGAAAACATGTTTGTTCATCTTTGGAAATACTTGATGATTTTAAGCGCAGTTTTAGGATTCCTTAATTATAATAATGCGACAGGAGAAGAAGTGGCAAAAAATAAATTGCAATGGCCGCCAAAACTTTCCTCAAAGCAAATGCCGTTAAATTGGGAAACCTTTTCTCCCCGTTCCGAAATTTCTCCACAGTTCAGCTATTCCAATAAAATATTTCGGAACGGCAAGGGCAGTCTTGTGCTTTATGGGAACGATATCAAATACTGTTTTGGCGGTTGGCGAACACTTGTTGATGGAATCGAATCAGAAAAGTATTATGCTTTTGAAGGATACTGCAAGGCCGAAAATATTGAAAATCTGCGGGAAGCTGTGACTGTTTTCTTCCATTGGAAAGGCAATGTGGGTCCCGAAGTTGCCCCTGATTGTGTTCGCCGTCTTGAGAAGACCGCTGATGGCTGGTATCGTTTTTCCGGTATTTTGCAGGCACCAAAGGGTGCACAAAGTGTCTGGTTGGAACTAACGATGAAATGGTCAGCCAGGGGAAAGGTCTGGTGGGATGACTTGCGTTTCATGGAAGTTAAAAAACCCCAGCCACGCCGGGTTAAGATTTGTACTACTTATTTATTTCCCAAGGGAATCAGCCCTGAAGAAAATGTTAAAGAGTTTTGTCGCATCATCGACCGTGCGGCTGAATTAAAGCCGGATATTATTTTACTTTCTGAAACAATTACGGTAGTAAATGTGACAACGACATATCAGCAGGCTGCTGAAAATGTTCCGGATGGCCCTACCGGCAGAATTATGTCGGCCAAAGCCAAGGAACATCATGTTAATTTAATCTACTCCGTCAATGAAAGAGCCGGTCGTTACATATATAATACCGAGGTATTGCTAGACCGGGAGGGAGAGATGATAGGCAAATACCGCAAGGTGTATATTCCTCAGGAGGAGCTATTTGGAGGTGTTAGCCCGGGTGAAAAGTTTCCTGTTTTCGACACTGACATTGGAAAAATCGGCCTTATGATTTGTATCGATACGGCGTTCCCTGAAGCTGCGAGAGCATTAGCACTCAACGGTGCTGAGATGATTTTTACGCCCACATGGGGTGCTAATCCGGTGGTTCTGCGTGCAAGAGCAATCGATAATGGAATTTATATTGTAAATGCCGGCTATGATGTCCCCAGTATGATTATTAATCCTCTGGGCAAGGTTTTGGCAAGTGCCGATAAAACGCATGGCGACGGTCTGGCCTTCACTGAAATTGATCTTTCAAAGGAATTCCGCCAGCCATGGCTTGGCAACTGGAAGAATACAGTGACCAGAATGAGGCGAGTGAAGCCATACCGTACTTTACAAGAACCATGAATGCCGGGAAATTGAGTGCAAATTGTGAATTTGTTATTTATTCTAAACGAAGGATTGGGAAATAAATTGATTTCATCCAAACAAAGAGTATTAGCTGCTGTTAATCACCAGCTAACAGACAGAACACCCACTACTTTTGATGCCGAAAAGGAAGTCTACGCTGCACTATATGATCATTTGAAAATTAATACGAAAGAGGAGCTTTTTGACGAACTGCATGTAGAT
>JAADGR010000167.1 GCA_013152225.1 Calditrichota bacterium | reverse complement strand
AGTGATACCACTCCCGGCTCGTTAAATCCGAGATGTCCATTCTCGCCGATGCCGTGGAGAATAATGTCAATGTCGCCGGCGTTCCGGATGATTTCATCAAATCTTTGCACACCGTCTTGTACAGTATACCTGCCGATAAAAAATATCTGTTGAATAGAAAGCAGCAGCACGAGTTCGTTGCACAAAAACCAGGCATAGCTGTTTTTGTGAAAAACGGGTAAACCGATATATTCATCCATCTGCAACACAACAACCCGCGACCAGTCAATGGAAGTTTTGTGCTTTTTTCTCAGGATTTGATAGAGCCGTACCGGCGTCCCCCCTGCCGACGGCATAAAAGTAACAAATTCCCTTTCCTGCAATTTCGCAGCAATCGAGTCAACAAGCAATGTGGCTGCTTTTTGACTCATTGCTTCATAATCCTTTTCAATATAAAGTTCGATATTTTTATTTTCGCCCAACAGGATTTTCATAATTTTCCGGCAGTTTTTAAAGACGGCTGCGTGAGGAGGACAGCCAATGTAACAACTAACCCGGCTGCGCCGACCGGCCAGAATTCGCCGCCGAAACCGTGCGCCTTAATAAAATCCACTGTAATCCCCAGCACAGGAGCAGTAATCATGGCCGCAAATGTTTTGGCCTGGCTTTCGATTGACAGAATCGTGGCGCCTTCTTTTTCTTCGGCCCGGGCAAAAAAGCGGCTGATCAGCAAAGGCCGCCAAAAATTTTGCAAAAGATAGAGTGCAATAAACATGACGACAACAAGGTAATAATATTTACTGAAAAGCAGCGGCGTTAACAAAAGATAGAGTCCCAGCGCAATCTTCCACAAAAGCCGGGCAGCTTTTTCCTCGCCGCCGGCAAAGCGGGAAACTTTGTATGATTTCCTGCTCGCATAAGCCGATGCCAGGTTTAATACAAAATAAACGCTTCCCACAATGACTGCGCTTTTTTGTTTATCTCCCAGTCCTGCGAGCAAAGGAATGAAAATAACCATATTTTTTAAAACCGGCTGCAAATAGTCTTTGACGATTTTAAATATTCCTTCAAAGGCCATGGATTCATAAATGAGCCGCCGCAAAGAATAATTGCCTACTGCATTTTTGATGGCTGTACGCAGATGGAGAAAAACGTCTTTCATTTTAACTGAGGTGACGGTATGATCCAAATCTTTGGGATAGGTCATAAAATTAATCAGCCCCAAAATGTAAGGAAAAATTGCAAAGTAGAACACCGCAGAATAATTTTTAATAAAAAAGACAAGAAGGGTGGCAATCACAATGGACGCCGCTGAACCGAGTTTTGACCAGGATCGTGTATAGCCGTACACCTCGTTTCTTTCGTCCAGGCGGCCTTCCAGGCGGAGCCACGAAAAAATCAGGGCTTTGTGTGTTCCCGTGCGAAAAGCCTCGCCAAAAGCAAAAAAGATCATGGCAATAAAAAAATGCCAATATTGCCGGCACAGAGCAAAAACCAGAAATGATACGATATAGGCTGAAAATGAAAAAATCATGGAACGACGGCGGCCATACAAATCGGCCAGAGCACCGCTGGGAATTTCTGCCAAATTAATGACAATTTCCCGAAATGCAATGAGAAAACCGATTTGTGTAAAGGTCAGCCCCCGGTCGAGAAAGTAGAGGATGATGAAAGGTTCAAAATAGCGTTGATTTTTTAAAAAGCCGTAAAGACAGAATTTTTTTAACATGGACAAGTTTTATGTTTGAGCGGCTCTCACAGCACAAATGAAATGTTTAATTGTTATGATTTCAATCTCTATAGAACTCTTGAAAAATGGAGAGGGATAAAGTCTCTCCTTTTTCAAAGGGGGATTGGTAATAGATTAAAAACTCAATTTTACCAAAAGCGTTGATAGCTAGCTCTCATCGGCAATCAATTCATCGCAGCGCTTGCGCATCTTTTGCAAAACCGGGGCATACTCTTTTTCAGCATACTCTTTTTCAGCAGCAAGATTATTTTCTTCATGCGGATCATTTTTTAGATCATAAAGTTCTTCATAAACCGGTTTTTGATCGATATATCTCAGGTATTTAAAACGCTCACCGACGACGCCTTCAGACCTGGGAATGGCGGGATGTTTAAATAAATGTTCATACAAAAAATCGTGGCGCCAACTGCGGGCATTTCCTTTTATGAGAGCCATCAAATCCCGCCCCTGCATGGATTTCGGAATTTGAACACCGGCCAGAGAAAGTATTGTCGGGGCAATGTCGATGTTCAATGCCATTTCATCGCGTTTTTGTCCGCGCAATTGTGGCGGAAGCTGCGGATCATAAATAATAAGCGGGACACGAATGGATTCTTCGTGTCCGAACCATTTGCCGGCCAAACCGTGTTCTCCCAAATAAAAACCATTGTCACCCAAAAGAATAATGACCGTGTTCTTGTCCAGCTTTTGTTTGACCAGGGCCTCGCGGATTTTTCCGATAACTACATCCAAACCGGTGATGAGTCGATAATAGCTTTTCACGGATTCCTGATATTTTTCCGGCGTGGAAAAACGAATTTGCCAGCGCCGGCGGCCTTCATTGTTCTTTTTGAAAAATGCAGGAAAAGCCTCATAATATTTGGGATCAGCAGTTTCAGGAACAGGGATGGTCGCATCCTTGTAATAATCTTTAAATGCCGGATCGTAAATGAACTGGCGCGGATCACCATCCTGCACGTGCGGCGCCTTGAAGCTGATGGAAAGGCAAAAGGGCTTTCCAGGCGTAGTCCCGGACAAAAATTCAAGCGCTTGTTCTCCCATAATTTTCGTCAAATGTTTCGGATTACCGTTTTCATCCTTTTGCTCATAAACCGGCTGGCCGGAAATGCCTTTCCAAAAATCGTATCGATCAGCGGGCATTTTTCTGCCCACCCCATATTTTCCGATAAAACCGATACGGTAGCCATTTTTCTTCAGCAGCATGGGGTACGTCTGCGACAATTGTGTTGCCGTAAAATCTGTTTTAAAATCATTGATATGATGTCGTCTGGCGTACTGGCCGAGAAAAATACTTGCACGACTGACGCAGCAGATGGACGTGGTGACAAAAGCGTTTTTGAACAAAACACCCTCCTTTGCCAGTGCATCCATATTGGGTGTTT
>JAADGR010000230.1 GCA_013152225.1 Calditrichota bacterium | reverse complement strand
CCGCTTTTCAGTACGCCAAGCAGGGCGACAATCATATCCAAAGACCGCTCCATACACAAACCGACAAGAGCGTCCGGCCTCGCGCCTTTTTGCTTCAAATAGTGAGCGACTTTATTCGCACGCGCGTTGAGTTCGGTGTATGTCAATTCTTTATCGCCAAAACGCACGGCAATGGCTTCAGGCGATTTTTTGGCTTGTTTCTCAATAATGTGGTGGATGATGCGGGGTTCGCCGAAATCGATGTTTGTGAGATTCCACTCATCCACAATTGTTCGGCGCTCTGCTTCAGAAGCCATGGCAGCCGCAAGAATATTTTGATCCGGCTTATCGACAAACGTTCGCAGCAGATTCTCGTAATGTGCGACCATCCTCTGTATGGTTGAGCGATTAAACAGATCCGTGTTATATTCCACAGCGCCAAACAGAACGCCGTCATGTTCCTCAAGCGACATGGTTATATCAAAATTCGAAATATTCGTTTCAATTTCGAGCTGTTCAAGCGTAATATCTTGCAAATCCAGCTTTTTGCCGGGCAAATTTTGCATCATGAACATCACCTGAAACAGCGGGCTGCGACTGGTATTGCGTTGCGGTTGCACAGCATCGACGACCTTTTCAAAAGGGACATCCTGGTGCGCGTAGGCATCAAGCGTCGTTTCCTTGATACTCTGCACAAATTCATGGAATGAGGGATTGCCGGAAAGATCGCTGCGCAGGACGAGCGTGTTAATGAAAAAGCCAATGAGATTCTCTACTTCGCTGCGGTTGCGATTGGCAATGGGCGTACCGACGCTGATATCCTCTTGATTGGCATAGCGGGAAAGCAGCGTCTGAAACGCCGCTAAAAGCGTCATAAACGGCGTGACGTTCTCACGGCGACTCAGGTCAAAGACGCCGCCGGAAATTTCTTTGGAAAGTCGGAAGGTCAGATGATCGCCGTTCATGGTCTGGAATGCGGGCCTCGGCCGATCTGCAGGCAAGGCCAGTTCTTTGCTGCCGCCCAGCTTATTTTTCCAATAGTCAAGCTGCTTTTCCAGGGTCTCGCCTTGCAACCAGTTGCGCTGCCAAGCGGCATAGTCTGAATACTGAATCTCAAGATCGGGCAGCGGCGAGGGTTCACCATTGAGTATTGTTTCGTAGAGCGCGCCAATTTCACGAATCATCACGCCGGACGACCAGCCGTCGGAGATGATGTGATGCATGACCAGTTCAAAGACAAAGTCCTTCTCCGCTAGCTTGATGAGGTATCCCCGAAACAATGGCGCCTGCGCCAGATTAAAGGGCTTTTTCGCTGCTTCGACAACAAGTTCTTTGACGCGTACATTCTGTGCCGCAGCATCCAGGCCGCTGATATCCTCAATCGGAATCAACACGTCCACATCATCGATAACCTCAATTTTCGGCTCGTCGACTGTAACAAATGACGTTCGCAGCACTTGGTGGCGGCGTGCAATTTCTTTCAGGCACTTTTGCAACGCATCGATTTTCAACTCCCCTTTGATGCGTACCGCCGATGGAATGTGATACTGCGGACTGCCGGGCTCAAGCTGATCGAGAAACCACATGCGCTGTTGAGCAAAGGAAAGCGGCGGCGCAGCTCCCTCTGACGCCCGGACAACTGGCGGCGCCCCGTTGCCATCACTGGACAATTTAGCCTTGTCGATGGCCTGCGCCAGGCGCCGGACATCGCTGTTTTCAAAAAGAACGCGCAGCGGCAGCTCTATCTGGAATACTTGCCGAATGCGCGAAATTACTTGCGTCGCCAGCAGTGAATGGCCGCCGAGATCAAAAAAGTTGGCAGTTGTGCTTACCTTCTCAACACTTAGCACATTCGCAAAAATATTTAAAAGTATTTCTTCTGTCGGCGTTTTAGCAGCCACAAATTCGGATTGTTCTGTTTCAAAATCGGGCGCAGGCAGCGCCTTGTAGTCTATCTTGCCGTTAGGCGTGAGGGGGAAAGCGTCTAATATTACAATGCTGGCAGGCATCATATATTCCGGAATGATCGAATTTAGATAGTTCCTAAGAACTTTGGAATATAGCGTCTGACCATTAAAGGGAATGCAATATGCAATAATTTGCCGCTCAACATCATTTCGTCCGCGCAAAGTAACGAGCGCCTCTCGAACCAATGGATGCTGCTCAAGCAACGATTTTATCTCCCCTAGTTCAATACGAAATCCGCGAACTTTTACTTGGCTGTCGATTCTTCCCACAAATTCAATATTTCCATCTGATAAATATCGAACCAAGTCGCCTGTTTTATACATTCGAGCGCCGGGTTGACGATTATATGGATTTGGTATAAATCGTTCTGCCGTAAGTTCGGGACGGTTAAAATAACCTCGTGCAAGACCATCGCCGACGATATAAAGTTCTCCAACAACGCCGACAGGCACAGCCTTTTGATTACGATCCAGTATTAATACTCCGGAATTTGATATCGGCCTGCCGATTGGCACAGACTTTTGAAACTGCTGTGTTCCGTGCATTGCATAACAACACGCAAAAGTAGTATTTTCGGTCGGACCGTACCCATTGACAAGAACGTGCTCGCTGTTATGCTGCAGGACCTTTTCGACATGCATAGGTGAAAGGATATCCCCGCCAGCCAACAGATATTTGACATCTTTTAAATCGTCTAATCGCTCATCAACCATCAGATGAAAAAGGCCTGCAGTCAACCATAGGACAGATACGCCAAAACCTTTTATTAAAGAGCCGATATCCTCTAAACTCTGCTTGCCAGACGGCGCAATAACCAATTCGGCGCCGTTTAGCAGACTACCCCAAATCTCGAAAGTGGATGCATCAAAAGAAATTGGAGCTAATTGCAAAAAGGTATTGTCCGCACCAAATGGAATATAGTTCGTATTCCTGACAAGCCGCACTACGCTTTTATGTCGTACCATTATACCTTTTGGGATGCCAGTGGAGCCGGATGTATACATAATGTATATCAAATTATCCGGCTTTATTGTCAAAGCCAGATTTTCTGCACTATACTGATCCAACGCCATGCTGTCATCATCTACTGCAACAATTGATGTCTCTGCAAAAGGGATTCTATTTACAAGCTTTTTTGTGGTTAAAATAAGATTTGCTCTGCTATCATTAAACATAAAGCTCAGACGCTTTTCTGGATAATCCGGATCCAGAGGAAGATACAGGCCTCCAGCTTTAATAATGCCCAATATCGCAACGATCATACCTATCGAACGTTCCATAAACAATCCGACAACGCTTTCAGGTCCAATTCCCTGCATTCGTAAAAAATTGGCAAGCTGATTAGCTTGTTGATTTAATTGCTGATATGTAAGCGTCAACTCATTAAATCTGACAGCGATTTTTTCTGGAAATTTGACAGCTGTTTGTTCAAACAACTGATGCACACATTGGTCTTTTGGGTAATGAGTGGCGGTGTTATTC